>CAYSYY010000244.1:0-5877 GCA_964435265.1 uncultured Gemmatimonadota bacterium | reverse complement strand
GAAGATGGGGTGTTCCTATCTGCCGTGAAACGACCGACACCGTCGCAGCTCATCGTCCTCTCCTTCGGCACCGCCATCGTGCTGGGTACCCTGCTGCTGCTCTTCGCCGCCGCCACCACCGCCGAACCTCTGGGAATCGTGGACGCGCTCTTCACGGCCACTTCGGCCACCTGTGTCACGGGCCTGGTGGTGGCCGATCCCGGCACTCAGTTCACCCTCTTCGGCCAGCTCGTGATCCTGCTCCTCATCCAGGTCGGGGGGATGGGGATCATGACGCTTGGGACCTTCTTCATCATCGCCGTCGGCGGCCGGATCGGGTGGCGCGACTCCGCGATCGTGACCGCGACCCTGACCGGGGAACGGCATCTCGATCTGTGGGGGCTGCTGCGCAATGTCTTCTGGCTGACCGTGTCGGTGGAGGCCGCCGGGGCGGTGCTGCTGGCCGGCCGCTTCCTGATGCACGGCATGCCGCCCGCCCGGGCCGTGTACCAGGCCCTCTTCCATTCGATCTCGGCCTTCTGCAACGCCGGCTTCAGCCTGAACGCCGACTCCTTCATGGCCTACCGTACCGACCTCCCCGTCAACCTCATCCTCATGCTGCTCATCGTCGCCGCCGGGCTCGGCTACACCGTCCTGATCGACCTGGGCACTTTCGGAGAGCGGCTCCGGTTCCGGCGCCCCGGCCGGCGGCTCTCGCTCCACAGCCGCTTCACCCTGGCCCTGACCGGGGCCCTCATCGCCGTCGGAGCCCTCATCTTCCTGGGACTGGAGTCGGGGAACACCCTCTTCGGGCTGACCTGGCCGCAGAAGCTCATCGGAGCGTGCTTTCAGTCGGTGACCGCGCGTACGGCCGGTTTCAACACCGTCGAGATCGGGCTGGCCTCGAACGCCGCCCTCCTGCTCCTGATCCTGCTGATGTTCGTCGGCGGGGCGCCGGGGAGCTGCGCCGGCGGGATCAAGGTCACGACCTTCGGGGTGCTGCTGGTCCTGGCCCGGAGCCGGATCAGAGGGCTGAGCGACGCCGTCGTCTTCCGGCGCCGGCTGCGGGAGCGGGCGGTTTCGGAGGCGATGGGCATCGCCACCCTGGGCGTGGCCGTGGTGGTGCTCTTCACCTTCCTCCTGGTCATCGCCGAAACGGGCGGTCAGAGCCACGCCGCCACCGAGGGGGAATTCATCCGGCTCTTCTTCGAGACGGTCAGCGCCTTCGGTACGGTCGGTCTCTCGACCGGTGTTACGACCGAGCTCTCGGCCCTCGGGCGTCTGCTCATCACCCTTCTCATGTTCCTCGGACGCATCGGGCCGTTGACCATGGCGATAGCCGTGGCGGCCCGGATCCGGCGGCCGGCTTTCCGCTACGTCGAGGACAAGGTCATGGTGGGATAAATGAAGAGATTCGCGATCATCGGAGTCGGGAGCTTCGGGTACTTCCTCTGCCGCGCCGTCGCCGCCTCCGGGCATGAGATCCTGGCTCTGGACTGCGATGAAACGGCGGTCGAGAAGGTGCGGGATATCGTCTCCACCGCGGTCATCGCCGACGCCACCGACCGGGCGGCGCTGCGCGAACTCGAGCTCGAGACCTTCGACACCGTCATGGTGAATCTCGGCGAGCGGATCGAAGCCTCCGTGCTCGCCACCCTCTACCTGAAGGAACTGGGGGCGAAGAACATCGTGGTGAAGGCGGTGAGCGAGGATCACGGCACCGTCCTGGAGCGGGTCGGGGCCGACGAGGTGGTCTACCCCGATCGCGACATGGCGGTCCGGGTGGCCTACCGGATGTGCGACCAGGACGTTCTCGAGTTCATCCCGCTGGGCGCCGACTACAGCCTGCTGGAATGGGCGCCGCGCCGGGACATGGTGGGGAGAACCCTGGCCGACCTGCACCTGCGCCGCGACTACAACGTCTCGGTCATCCTGGTGCAGCAGCTCGTGCCCGAAAAGGTCGTGGTGGCGCCGGGAGGGGACTTCCTGGTGAAGGATTCCGATATCCTGGTCCTGCTGGGCCGCAATGAGGACCTGGAGGTGCTGCGCCGCGCCTGATCCGCCGTTCCGATCCGATCGGTCGCCGGTTGAGTCGGGTGAGGCTCGACTCCCATCCCCCCACCCCCTATCATCTGTGGCGCCGGGACCGACCGCGGCCCGACCGGCGGAGACGGTCCACCCGAGACCGAGCAGGGAGCACGCATCATGGCCAGGACATCATCCCCCGACTCCCACCCCGCCCCCGGTCGGCCCGCCCCGCCACCGGTGGACAACATCCTGGGAACGGCGGTCGACCGGGAACGGCGACTCTCCGATCCCTTCCGCACGGCCTATGAGAAGATGGCCGCCCGGGTCATCGAGATCCGCAGATCGCAGCGGCAGATCCATCTGGGCGGAGGCGAGGCGAACATCGAGAAGCAGCACGCCAAGGGCCGGCTCACCGCCCGGGAGCGGATCGAGAAGCTCACCGACGAGGGGAGCCGTTTCTTCGAGCTCGGCGAGTTCGTGGCCTGGGGGATGTACGAGGAGTGGGGCGGGGCGCCGGCGGCGGGAGCGGTCTGCGGTCTGGGCCGGGTCGAGGGGCGGCTGGTGATGATCATCGCCAACGATGCCACCGTCAAGGCGGGGGCGTTCTTCCCGATGACGGCCAAGAAGGTCATCCGGGCGCAGTACATCGCCGAACGCTGTCACCTGCCCACCCTCTACCTGGTGGACTCGGCCGGCATCTTCCTGCCCCTGCAGGAGGACGTCTTCCCCGACCAGGACGACTTCGGCCGGATCTTCTACCTCAACGCCCGGATGACGGCCCAGGGGATCCCCCAGATAACGGCCATCATGGGGTACTGCGTGGCCGGCGGAGCCTACCTGCCGGTGATGACCGACAAGATCCTCATGACCGAAGGATCGGGGCTCTACATCGGCGGCCCCGCCCTGGTCAAAGCGGCCATCGGGCAGGAAATCAGTCACGAAGAGCTCGGCGGAGTCTGGATCCATGCCGCCGTGAGCGGCACGGTGGATTTCCGCGAGAAAGATGATGAGGCCTGCCTGGCCCGCCTGCGCCGGCTGGTGGCGCAGATGGGCCGGCGTGAGGGGACGCCGTTCGCTCGCACCGATCCGGTCGCACCGCGCTATGAGGTCGATGATCTCTCCGGCATCTACCGCGACGATCCCACCCAGCAGTACGACATGAAGGAGATCATCGCCCGGATCGTGGATGATTCCGAATTCGTGGAGTACCGGGCCGATATCGGGAAGACCGTGCTCTGCGGTTACGCCCGGGTGGGGGGGTGGAGCGTGGGGATCGTGGCCAACCAGCGTCTGTCCTCGGCGCCGGCCCGCGGCATGCCCGAGGTGGGCGGGGTGATCTACCCCGAATCGGCCGAGAAAGCCGCCCGCTTCATGATGGACTGCAACCAGAACATGATCCCGCTGCTCTTCCTGCACGACGTCTCGGGCTTCATGGTGGGGCGCGACGCCGAGTTCGACGGCATCATCCGGGCCGGAGCGAAGATGGTGAACGTGGTGTCGAACTCGATCGTGCCGAAGATCACCGTCATCGTGGGCGGCTCCTACGGGGCCGGGAACTATGCCCTGGCCGGCAAAGCGTACGATCCCCGCTTCATCCTCGCCTGGCCGAGCGCGCAGTACGCCGTGATGGGGGGGATGCAGGCCGCCAATACCCTGGCCGACATCCGGGTCAAGAGCCTGGAACGGCAGGGGCAGAAGCTCTCGGCGGAGGAAAAGCAGGAGATCCTGGACTCGATCAAGGCCGAATACGAGCGGACCACCGATGCCCGCTACGCCGCCGCCCGCCTCTGGGTCGACGCCATCATCGACCCGCACGAGACCCGCGACTGGATCGTCGTCGCCCTGGAAGCGGCCGCTCATCAGAAGGAGTTCCCTCTCTTCACGACCGGGGTGCTGCAGACCTGAAATACACAAGAGAGTGCTGACTGTTCCGAAAAGGCAAGGAGTCGAACCCATGAACACTGTGTCATTCGCGCGCCCGCGCGCCCTGCTGGCGGCCGCCCTGCTGATCGTGGTGTGGGCCGGAGGTGCGGCGGCCCAGAACGCCATGGAGATCCTCAACGCCGAGCAGTACCTCTCCCCTCCGGAGGAGATCGCGGCGATCGCCCTGGCCCCGTGGTCTGACAACGTCACGCTTTCGAACCGCAGCCCCGACGGGCGGTGGTTCCTGCGGAGCCTGGACGACGGGCTGCCATCGGTGGCCCTGTTCGCGAAGCCCTTCTACCGGCTGGGCGGGGTACAGATCGATCCCGTGGCCAACCGGGGCCGGCGCTACACCACCCGGACCAACCCGGGCTTCGAGCTGATCGGCTGGCCGGACATGAACCGGGTGCGGATCGACGCTCCCGCCGGCGCCCGGGTCTCGAGTCCGAGTTTCAGCCCCGACGGGACCAAGCTGGCCTACTTCGTGCACACCGATGAGGCCACCCACATCTGGGTCTACGACATCGCCGCCGGCCGGGCCCGGGCCGTGACCCGCACCCCCACCCTGACCACGCTGGCGGGATCTTTCACCTGGACCGAGGATTCGACGGGGATCGTCTGCGTGCTCGTGCCTGAGGACCGCGGTCCGGCGCCGGTCGAACCGGCCGTGCCGGCGACCCCGATGGTGCGGGTGGCCGAGAAGGGCGAGAACAAGCTGCGCATCTACGCCAGCCTGCTCGAAACCCCCCACGAAATGGCCCTGCTCGAGTACTACACCACGGGGCAGCTGGCCGTCATCGACGTCGCGCGCCGCCGGGCCGCGCCGATCGGCTCCCCCGACATGATCCGCAGCTTCAACATCTCCCCCGACGGCCGGTACCTGCGGGTCACCCGCATGATCAGACCTTTCTCCTACATCGTGCCGGTCTCGAACTTCGGCTCGGTCGAGGAGCTCTGGGACCTGGAGGGGAATGTCCTGAGCGAGCTCTCGAAGCGCGAGCTGCGCACCGGCATCTCCGGCGCCGGCGGAGGCGGCGGCTTCAGCCGGGGGGGCCAGCAGCAGACCGGCAAGCGCAACCTCACCTGGCGCCCCGACGGCGCCGGCCTGAGCTATCTCGAGCAGGAACCCCGCCAGCGGCGCGGTGAGGGTGATGAGGAGCCACAGGAGGAAGCACCGGCCGGGGAAGAGGAGCAGGTACGCAAGGACCGCGTCATGCTCTGGGTCGCGCCGTTTGATTCGACCTCGACCCAGGTCGTCTACGAGAGCGAAACACGGATGAACAGCGTGCAGTACTCCGTCGACTGCCGGACCCTCTTCGTCGCCGAGCGCGAGGGTACGGCCGAAACCCTCTACGCCGTCAATCTCGACGATCCCGAAACCCGCTTCACCATCTATGAACGGGATACCGACGACTACTACGACACTCCCGGCAACCTGCAGATGAAGCCGGGACCGATGGGCGGCTCGGTCGTGCGCACCTCCTCCGACGGTACCTGCGTCTATCTCTCGGGCTCCCAGTCCTTCGAGAACTGGCAGGAGCAGGCCCCGCGCCCCTTCCTCGACCGGGTCGTGATCGCCAGCGGCGAGAAGGAGCGGCTCTGGGAGGGGGGGGAGGACACCTCCGACCGGATCCTCGAGATCATGGACGACGACATCTCGGCCCTCATGATCTCGCGGGAATCGCCGACCATGGTGGGGGATTCCTACCTGGTGGACACGGCCGCCGGCACGGCCCGGAAGATGACCGGGAACGTCGATTACGCGCCGCAGGTCACCCAGGCCCGGCGGCAGCGTTTCCAGGTCACCCGGGCCGACGGTATCACCTTCTGGGTCAACGTCACTCTCCCGCCGGACTACGTCGAGGGCACCCGCCTGCCGGCCATGTTCTGGTTCTATCCGCGCGAGTACACCAGCCTGGATAACTACGACGAGTCGCTGCGGCGCAC
>CAYSYY010000243.1:222-5889 GCA_964435265.1 uncultured Gemmatimonadota bacterium | reverse complement strand
GTTACGGTTGGCCATCACCGACATGTACTCGATGCCGCAGCAGGCGGTGGCGAAGGGACTGGGCCAGAGACTGTATTTCCGGCCCCACGAGACCAGGTCGTTGATCTTGCCGACGATGATGTTGTCGGTGAGCCGGGCCATCACTCCCATTCCAGACCGCCTTTGCGCCACACGTACACCAGCCCCACCGTCAGGACGGCCAGGAAGATACCGATCTCGATCAGCCCGAAGAGCCCGAGGCGCCGGAAGAGCACCGCCCACGGGAAGAGGAAGACCGTTTCGACATCGAAGACGATGAACACGATCGCGATCAGGTAGAACCTCACGTTGGTGCGCCGCTGGGCCGCGTCACGCAGCGGCACGCCGCATTCGAAAACGTCGAGGAGTTTCTCCTGGGAGGAGTGAGCCCCGAGCAGCCGGGGTACGATCAGCATGAGAACCCCCATGCCGAGGGCGAGCAGTACGAGGAGTCCGAGCGCGATGAGATCCTGTTGCATGCGCCTCTTTTAACACTCCCTCCCGGGCGACTCAAGGAGTTTCCGGTAAAATATTCGCCGCCAGCGGCCCGAAGATAATATCCGAGGTCCCCCTCGGCCAGATCAGTCCTGTCGTCGCGTGGAAAATGTCCGGCTTCCGGTTCAGATTGGATAAACCGAAGCGGCGCTCCGGTCGTTTTGATGGGTAAGGAAGATCTCCGGAGGACCGCGGCCCGGGGTGTCGGAGCGCGGGATGGGCGGAGCGGAACAGGGAACACCCACCGATAAAGGTGAGTATAGAGATACGTATTCACAGGTGGGACCAAAGGTTCGGGCCCATGAGGGTGTCTAAACGGGTGAGACACTCGATCCGACCTGATCACCACATCATGGAAAGGAATGATCGGACATGCGTCTGAACCCCAATCTCAGACGGGCGATCTCCGGAGCACTCCCCGCCGTCTTCCTCTTCGGCGTTCTCCTTGCCTCACCGGTGACCCCGGTCACCGCTCAGGTCCTCGCCCGACAGGACACCGTCTCGCTCCAACCGACCCAGATCGACATCTTCTCACCTGATGACGCCGACCTGGTGTTGACCCTCAGACAGGTCATCGACCTGGCCCTGGAGCAGTCCTTCAACGTCTACCGGATGGAACAGCAGTTCCTGCAGAGCGCCTACAGCCTGGAGCGGGCCAAGCGGAACCTGCGGACCCAGGTGGACCTGCGCAGCACCCTGCCGAGCATCACTCAGGGCATCAGCCCGCAGCTGACCTACGATCAGCAGGGGAATCCATCACTGGATTACCTGCGCAACGGCCGGACCAACATGAACGTGAACATCGACCTCAGCCAGCCGCTGATCACCAACGGAAGGGTCACCCTCTCGAGCGGCCTGCGGGGCTCGGAGTCGTTCAACGAACTGACCGGCGACCGGCCCGATGTGGAGAACCGCTCGGTCCAGCCCTCGCTCGGCCTCAGCTTCACCCAGCCGCTCTTCCAGTACAACGACATCAAGGCCGCCCTGCGCAGCGCCCAGCTCTCGTTCGAGTCGCTCGATGCGACCTACACCCAGGACGAGCTGCAGCAGATCAACCGGATCACCAATCAGTTCTACGGGCTCTACCAGCAGCAGAGGACGCTGGGGAACCAGGCCGAATCGTTCCGGCTGAGCGAGGAGAACTTCATCACCGGCCAGCGCAAGTACTCGGCGGGATTGATAGCCGAGGTGGACAAGATGCAGCTCGAGGTGCGCCAGGCCAACGAACTCGACCGCCTGGAGAGCGCCAAGAACACCCATGAACAGCGGATGTTCGAATTCAACCGCCTGATCGGCCTGCCCCTGGAAACGAAAGTCTTGGTGGAGTACAACTAGGACTTCGTGCCGATCGAGGTGAACCTCGACCGGGCTCTGGAGCTCGCCTTCCAGAACCGGGCCGACCTCAGGCTGCAGGAGATCGCCATCGAGCAGCAGGAGATGAGCGTGCGCCAGCAGGTTTCGAACGGGCGCCCCAACCTGCAGTTCAACGCCGGCTACGACCTCACCGGCAACTCGACCCTGAGCGGTCTGGGGATCGCCGATCCCTGGGGTGATCACATCTCAGAATCGCTCAAGAGCGAAAACCGCAGCCCGAACACCAACATCAGCCTCTCCCTGAGCATCCCGATCTTCGATTCGGGCCGGAACCGGGCTTCGGTGGAGCGCTCGATGGTCTCGCTCGCCATCGCCGAGCGCCAGCTCTCCGAGACCGAACAGACCCTGAAACAGAGCGTCATCAATGCCGTGCGGGCGGTCGAGAGCGCCACCCGGCGACTCGAGATCCAGATCGCCAACCGGGTGGTGGCGGAACGCTCCTATGGGATCAGCCGTACCCGCTACGACCGCGGGGAGATCACCACCACCGAGCTGATGACCGCGCAGCAGGAATACAACAACACCGAGACCGCTTATCTGAGCGCGATCATCGGCTACGAAGAGGCCAAAGCATCGCTGACCGAGATCACCCTGTGGGACTGGGAGACCAACCAGCCGGTTTCACGGCGCACGACGCCTCCCACGCCCTTCGGGAGATAGACACATAACCTGACGGGCGCGGCGGATCGAGTGTCTCACGCCGGCTCTCCGCGCCGGACAGCACAGCAAGGAGGATTCCCGTGAGGAGAATATCCTCGTACGGATCCCGGTTCCCGCTCGGGGGAGTGTTCCCCCTCGTCTTCTTCGTCACCTTCACCCTGCTCCCGGCTCCCGGCCGCACCGCCGCCCAGCAGGCGGTTTCGGCCATCCAGGCGCAGGAGGTGACGGTTCCCACCCGGGCCGATGCCGATGTCATCCTCTCGCTCAACGAAGCGATCGACGTCGCCCTGGACAAGTCGTTCGGCATCTTCCAGCTCCAGCAGGGCTTCCTGCAGACTTCGTATTCGCTGGAGTACTACCAGCGGGCGCTCAAACCGCACATGGAGTTCAGCTCAAGCGGACTGCCCGGAGTCGTCCAGCGGATCAGCCCGCAGTTCTACTACAATCCGGTTACCGGCCAGCAGGAACTGGGCTACCTGAAATCGAGCAGCATGACCGGGGATATGGGCTTGTCCCTGTGGAAACCGCTGATCACCAACGGCAGCGTTTCCTTCAGCCTGTGGATGAGCGGGAACGAAGCCGTGAACGGTCTGCCGGCCGGAGGGGAGACGAAGAACCGGTCCTTCCAGCCCTCCGCCGGATTCGGCTTGCGGCAGCCGCTCTTCCAGTACAACACCATCCGGGGGAACCTGCGTTCCACCGAGCTGAGTCTGGAGAGCCAGCAGCTCCGGTACACCGAGGAGGAACTGCGGCAGATCAACGATGTCACCCGCACCTTCTACGATCTGCTGCAGCAGCAGCAGGCGGTAGATCTGGCGGCCGAGGACTACCGGCAGAGCATCATCAACTACAACACCGGCCTGCGCCGCTACCATTCGGCCAAGCAGAACGAGACCGACGTGCTCAGCCTGCAGGTGGAGATGGCCAACGCCCTGAGCAGCCTGGAGCAGGAGAAGGTGAACCTGGAGAGCCAGCAGTTCGCCTTCAACCGCCGGCTCGGATTGCCCCTGGAGACCCGCATCTGGGTGGAGCAGGATCTCGAGTTCTCACCGATCGAGGTGGATGTGGAGCGGGCCCTGGAGCGGGCGCTCGAGCACCGCTCCGACATCCGCCGGGCCGAGATCACGCTTGAGCAGAACGAGCTGACCCTGCGCCAGCGCGTCTCGAACGGCCGCCCCGATCTGCAGTTCAACGCCACCTATGCCATGCAGGGCAACTCCAGCCTCACAGCCAGTGCCGACGATCCCTGGGGAACTCATATCGGCGATGCCCTGAACCGGGAGAACCGAAGCCCCTTCACCAACGTGTCCCTGACGCTGACCATCCCCATCCTGGACGGCCGGCAGAACCAGGCCCAGGTGGAACAGCAGCTGTCGGTCATCCAGGCGCAGGAGCGAGAGATCGAGGAGACCCGGGCCGATCTGCGGCAGGAGGTGATCAACCGGGTGCGGGCGGTCGAGAGCGCCATGCGCCAGATGGAGATCAGGGAGCAGGGCCTGCAGATAGCGCGCACCGGTTACCAGATCACCCGCCAGCAGTACGAGCGGGGGGAGACCGACCTGAACACCCTGCTGCGTGCCCAGAACACCCGGCGCAGCGCCGAGACGCAGCATCTTCAGACGCGGATCACGTACGAGATGGCCAAGGCCAACCTGAAAGAGATCACGTTGTGGGATTGGGAGACGAACGAACCGGTCCGGCAGCGCACCAACCCGCCGGTCCCGTTCGGCCGGTAACATCCTATAAAGGAGAGGGCATCCGATGGCAGGTCGCGGCAGAGCGGTAGGGAAAGTCCTTCTGATCTTCATTATCCTGGGAACGATCGGCGGGGCGGTCTACTGGCGGATCAGCAAGGACAAGGCCGAGGAAGCGGCCCAGCAGGCTCCCGAGGCGGCCTCAGCCACCGCCGCCGACCGGGCGCAAGCGGTGGAGGGGCTCTTCCGGGGGCTCGATCCCATCCCCGTGAAGGCCTCCCCGGTCGTGCTCGGCACGCTGGTGCAGACGGTGCACGCCGAGGGACGGGCGCAGCCCCTGCGCCAGGTGAAGGTGCAGAGCCGGGTGAACGGCGCCCTGAACCGCATCCTGGTGAAGGAGGGGGACTACGTCCAGGCCGGACAGGTGCTGGTGGAGATCGACGATGCCAATTATCAGCTCGATCTTCAGGACGCCGAGGCGGCGTATCTGCGGGCCACCGCCGACTACACCGCCCTGCTCGAGGAGCGGGACACGGTCCAGCGTGAAGGTCTCGAGATCCCCCAGACCGCCATGAGCGAAGCCGAGCTGGCCGAAGTGGAACGCCGCTTCCGGCAGGCCGAGCAGGATTGGAGGGCCGGGCGCCTGAGCGAAGCGGACTACCGGCTCATAGAGCTGGAGTACCAGACCGCGCGGATCCTGGCCGGCAAGGAACGGGGCAACATCATGCAGGCCTCGCTGACCCAGTCGCGGATCCGGCTGCAGAAGGCCCAGCGGGATCTGGAGAACACCAAGGTGCGGGCGCCGTTCGCCGGCCGGGTGGCCGATCTCCAGGTCTTCTCGGGGCAGTATATAGGGGGCGGCGGCGAGGTGCTCACCCTGCTCGACCTGAGCCGGGTGCGGGTGCTGGTGGACGTGCTCGAATCCGAGATCGCTCCCCTGCGGGCGGGCCGCAAGGCGGAGATCAGGTTCACCGCGCTGCCCGATCAGCTCTTCGAGGGACGGGTCGTTTCGGTCAATCCCATGATCAACGCCCAGACCCGCACCGGGAAGGTCGAGCTGGAACTCGATAATCCGGGGGGCTCGATCACTTCCGGCATGTTCGCCCGGGCCCGCATCTTCTCGCGCGATATCGAGAACGTGATGATGGTGCCGCACGAATCGATCGTGGAGCGCGACGACCGCACCCTGGTCTTCCAGGTGGTGGAATCCGATGACGAGGAGCGCCCCGATATCGTGAAATGGCGCTATGTCGAGTTGGGGGAGTCCAACGACACCCACGTGATCGTGCATCCCACCGACGATCCGCACGCCGGGGTCGCCCCCGGCATGCTGGTCTGTGTGGAGGGGCACGTGAGCCTGCAGCACGACTCGCCGGTGCGGCTGCTCGAAGTGGTCGACTCCGGCGTGATGACCCCGTAATCCCCG
>CAYSYY010000243.1:0-212 GCA_964435265.1 uncultured Gemmatimonadota bacterium | reverse complement strand
ACGCGTCATGCTCATCCGGCCCGAAACCCGTATGAACCGGAGGCACCGTGCATATCTCTGAGATCTCGATCAAGCGGCCGGTCGCCACCACCATGTTCTTCCTGGCGGTGATCCTGGTGGGGGTGATCAGCTTCAGCCGGCTCGCGGTGGACCTCTTTCCCAGCCTGCAGTTCCCCCGCCTGGTCATCTGGACGACCTACACCAACGTGAGC
>CAYSYY010000242.1:0-5917 GCA_964435265.1 uncultured Gemmatimonadota bacterium | reverse complement strand
TCCCGCTTCGCCTCGTCGAAGAGAGGAGTCGAGAAATAGCGTTCACCGCGGTCCCCCACGATGAAGACGATCCGGCCCCGTTTCATCCGTCTGGCCAGCTCGACCGCCGCCCAGGCGGTTGCGCCGGAACTGATGCCGGCCAGGATGCCCTCGCGACTGGCCAGGAGCCGGGCGAAACGGATCGCCTCATCATCGGGGACCCGCACGATCTCGTCGATCAGGTCCCCGTCCCAGATGGTGGGCATGTAGCCCTCCCCGGAGAACTTGAGCCCGTCGATGCGGCTGATCGCCGTTTCGGGCTCGACACTGACGAGGGCGGCCGAAGAGCCGGCGTCGCGCAGGGCCCGCCCCACACCCATCATCATGCCTCCGGTGCCGAAACCGGCCACGAAGGCATCCACCCGGCCGCCGGTGTCGCGCACGATCTCGGCGCCGGTGCCGTGGTAATGGGCCAGCACGTTGTCCTCGTTCTCGTTCTGATCGAGGTAGTAGTACCGCTCCGGGGCCTCCGCGATCATCCGCTTGGCCAGCCAGATATGCGCGTCGGCGTCGTCGGCCGGCACGAGGGTGAGCTGCGCCCCCCAGTAGCGCAGCATGTAACGGCGCTCGACCGATTTGGTCTCGAGCATGAGCAGGTTGCAGGGATACCCCTTAACCGCACATACCATACCCAGGGCGATACCGGTGTTGCCGCTGGTGGCCTCGATGACGGTGCGGTGCGGTGCGGCGGGATCGAGCTCCCCCCGCTTCTCCGCCGCCTCGATCATGTATCGGGCGATCCGGTCCTTGAGCGATCCGGTCGGATTGTGCGATTCGAGTTTGGCCCAGAGTTCGACTCCGGGGTGGGGACTCAGGTGCTGCAGTTTCACCAGGGGGGTGTTGCCGATCAGGTCGAGCATGCTGAGGTCGGGCATCTCTCCAGCTTCTTTCTACCGCCGTGACGGATTCCGGGTCAGATCGCGAGACACCTCGCCCGGTGCGGAGAGGCGCCGGTCCGGATTACCCTGCTGACGCGCGGAGCGCGCGAACGTTCCTGACATGAGATTTTTTAGCCGTAAATGAGATCCTTCAGGCCCCGTAAGTCGGTATAAGCGAATAAAATGGATATTAGGATCGAAAAAACTGATACCTCCGGATCGAAAAAGTTGATTACTTCTCTTGACTTGCCGGGCATGGCGTGATAGGTACCAGTGAGGTCTTTTCCGACTGCGGGCACGGAAGGACATGTGTGAGCATGCAGCAGCCTTTTCCATGGAGATACAGACATGAGTGAAACTGAAGGAACGGGGATCCCTGTATCCGGTGATCCCGGTGCGGAAGACGTGCGCATCGGAGTCTTCATCTGCCATTGCGGCGGTAACATCTCCGACGTCGTGGATGTGGAAAGGGTCGCCGCCGAGACGGGGAGACTCCCGAACGTCGTCCTCTCGGTCACCGAGCGGTTCACCTGCTCCGACCCCGGCCAGGCGCGCATCGAGGAGGCCATCAAGGAGCAGAACCTGAACCGGGTCATCGTGGCTGCCTGCTCCCCCACCCTGCACGAGATGACCTTCCGCCGGTGCGTGAACCGGGCCGGACTCAATCCCTATCTCTTCGAGCACGTCAACATCCGGGAGCACGTCTCCTGGGTGATCAAGGACAAGGAAGCTGCGACCCGCAAAGCCGCCCGCCTCATCGGTGCCTCGGTCGGCCGGATCCGGCATCTCGTGCCCCTGGAGAAGCGCAACATCCCGATCCACGGCGCCGCCCTGGTGATCGGCGGCGGATTGGCCGGTCTCAAGGCCTCGCTCGATCTCGCCCGCCGCGGCGTCGATGTCTTCCTGATCGAGAAGACCGACCGCCTGGGAGGACGGTTCCTCGAACTCTACGAGGTCTTCCCCACCGACGAGAAAGCGGCCGACATCATCCAGCCGCTGATCAGAGAGGTCGAGGCCGATCCCCGGATCACCGTCTACACCGGAGCCGAACTCAAGGACACCACCGGATCGGTGGGCGACTTCCACGCCACTGTGACCGTCGACGGCGCCGACCTCGAGATCCACTGCGGTGTGATCATCATCGCCGTGGGGCTCGACCTGTACGAACCGGCCGAGGGGGAGTACGGCGCGCACACCACCCCGGCGGTCATCAGCCTGCTCGAGCTGCAGAGCATACTCGATCCCGCCGGCCCCACCGGCGGCCGGCTCGAGGTCGCCGGCAAGCCGGTCCGGCGGATAGCCTTCCTGCACTGCGTGGGCAGCCGCCAGTGGTCCGACGTGCACGCTCCACAACCCGACGGCAGGGTCAACGACTACTGCAGCCGCTACTGCTGCACCGCCATCATGCACGCCGCGGTCGACATCAAGAAGCGGAACCCCGAGGTCGACGTCTTCGATTTCTTCGAGGACATCCGCACCTACAGCCGGGGCAGCGAGGAGTACTATACCGAAGCCGGTGAGCGCGGTGTCCTCTTCATCCGCTTCGATCCCCACCACCCGCCGGTCATCGCCCCCGACCCCCGCGGCGAGTCGGCTCTGGTGGTGAAGTGCCGCGACCGCTGGACCCTGAACGAGGAAATCGAAGTGCCTGCCGACCTGGTGGTGCTGGCCACCGGGTACGTGCCCACCGACATGACCACGCTGGTGGATCTCTTCCGCTGCTCGCGTGGTCCCGACCGCTTCCTGCTCGATGCCCTCCCGATACTGCGGCCTGTCGAGCTGGCCTCGTTCGGTCTATTCCTGGCCGGCACGGCCCAGGGCCCGATGGACGGCACCGAGGCCTCGGCCTCGGCCTCGGCCGCGGCTTCGAAGGCCGCCGCCCTGGTGGCCCGCGGCTTCATCGAACTGGATCCCTTCATCGCCCAGGTCAACGAGGATCTCTGCACCGGCTGCGAGACCTGCCTGACCGTCTGCCCCTTCGACGCCATCAGCAAGGACGAGGAGAAGGGCGTGGCGGTGATCAGCGAAGCACTCTGCACCGGCTGCGGGACCTGCGCTGCGACCTGTCCCAGCAGCGCCATCCAGCAGCTGGGGTTCAACGATGCCGAGGTGATGTCCGAGGTTCTGGCCTTGCTCGGCGTCCTCCATGCCGAAGAAGAACCTCTCACCACCGGTTGACGGAGGAGAGTTATGAGCCAAGAGGTTGTCACGCAGGATGTGAAGGCAGTACCGGAGAACTGGGAACCGCGGATCGTCGGCTTCCTCTGTTACTGGTGCTCATATACCGGAGCGGACGGCGCCGGGACGGCCCGGATGAAGTACGCGCCCAACGTCGACATCATCAAGGTGATGTGCAGCGGGCGGATCGATCCGGAACTGATCACCACGGCCTTCGCGAACGGCGCCGACGGCGTGATGGTAGCGGGCTGCCACATCGGCGACTGCCATTACATGACGGGCAATCACAAGACGATGGCCCGGATGCCGCTGCTCAAACGGATCCTCACCGATCTCGGGATCGAGGAGGACCGCTTCCGGCACGAGTGGATCAGCGCCGCCGAGGGCGCGAAGTTCGCCGCCACCGTCTCCGATCTGACCGAGAAGGTGCGCCGCCTCGGCCCGTTGAACTGGCCGGAACTCATGCATGAACGGGGAGTCGGCCACGGCCACGACCTCAAGCCCTGGGGTGAAGAGTGATGAGCGAGCAAGAGACAGGAACGACACAGAAGCTCAAGGTCGGGATGTACTGGGCGGCCAGCTGCGGCGGCTGCGACATCTCCCTGCTCGAAATCGGCCCCCATATCCTGGACCTGATCCAGATAGCGGATGTCGCCTTCTGGCCGTGCGCCGCCGACTTCAAGTACCAGCACGTGGCGGACTACCCGGATGACTACATCGACGTCTGCTTTTACAACGGAGCCATCCGGACCAGCGAGCAGGAACAGATCGCCCGGCTGCTGCGGCGCAAGAGCAAGTCGCTCATCGCCTACGGGGAGTGCGCCATCGACGGGGGGATCCCGGCTCTGGCCAACCTGAAGGATCCGAAGGGCATCTTCGACGCGGCCTACCACAACAATCCGTCGATCGACAACCCCGACGGCATCGAGCCGCTGCCGATCTCCGAATGCGCGCAGGGCGAGCTGGAGATCCCCGAGTTCTACGACCAGGTCCTGCGCCTGCAGGACGTCGTCCCGGTCGACTATGTGATCCCGGGATGCCCGCCGCAGGCCGAACGGGTCTGGGAGGCGATCGTGGCGGTGACCGGCGGAGCGGTGCCGTTGAAGAACACCAACGTCCGGGTAGCCGTGTTCGACAAGTCGGTCTGCGACGAGTGCCCCCGGGAGAAGCGGCGGGAGAAGATCAAGGAGTTCAAGCGCCCGCACCAGGTGCGCCCCGAACCCGACTGGTGCCTGCTCGAGCAGGGGCTGATCTGCATGGGGCCGGCCACCCGGAGCGGCTGCGGCGCCCTCTGCATCAAGGGAGGACTCCCCTGCCGGGGCTGCTACGGCCCCTCGGGCACGGTTGAAGATCAGGGCACGGCCATGGTCAGTGCCATCGCCTCGGTCCTCGACTGCACGCAGGAAGAGGCCGCGAAGGAGATGATCGCGCAGATCGCCGACCCGATCGGCACTTTCTACCGGTTCAGCATGGCTTCGAGCCACATGAAAGCACGCAAGTAGAGGTGGGTGCGAGATGACGACACCACATGTGAAGACGAAAGATGGTTTCACGCGGATCAGCATCGATCCGATCACCCGCCTGGAAGGGCACGGGAAGATCGACATCTTCCTCGACGCCGCGGGTGAGGTGGCCGACGTCTACTTCCAGGTCCCCGAGCTGCGGGGCTTCGAGAAGTTCGCCGAAGGCCGGCCGGTGGAGGAGATGCCCCGGATAACGACCCGGATCTGCGGGGTCTGCCCCGAGGCGCACCTCATGGCTTCGGCCAAGGCCTGCGACGCGGTCTACGACGCCGAGCTGCCCCTGACGGCGAAGATGCTGCGCGAACTGCAGTACAACATCTTCTACGTCACCGACCACACCACCCACTTCTACGCCCTGGGCGCCCCCGATTTCGTGATGGGGCCGGATTCCGATCCCGCCCTGCGCAACCTGATCGGGGTGATCGGGAAAGTCGGGCTGGAGATCGGCGGCAAGGTCATCAAGTGCCGTCAGTGGGGGCACGAGGCCGCCGCCATCTTCGGCGGCAAGCCGGTGAACCCGATCAACGCCATCCCCGGAGGTATGTCGAAGCCGATCAGCAAAGAAGAGCAGGCCCGCCTGAAAGAGATCTGCGAGTACATGGTCGAATTCGGGGAGTTCACCATCCAGCTCCTCAAGGACGTCGTGCTCTCCAACGAGGCCTATGTCGACCTCATCCTGAACGGGCCGTACTACCACGAGACCTATTCGATGGGGCTGGTGGACGAGAACAACAGGGTGAACTTCTACGAGGGCCAGGTCCGGGTAGTTGATCCCGAAGGCAGGGAGTTCTGCAAGTACCAGCCGGCCGACTACGCCGAGCACGTCGCCGAGCGGGTGGAACCGTGGAGCTACCTGAAGTTCCCCTATCTGAAGAAGGTGGGCTGGAAGGGCTTCGTGGACGGGAAGGACTCGGGGGTCTACCGGGCCACTCCGCAGTCGCGCCTCAACGTCTCGGACGGCATGAACAGCCCGAAGGCCCAGGCGGCATATGAGGAATATTTCGAGACGTTGACCGGTGACCGGACCGGCGCCAAACCGGTCCACCACACCCTGGCCATCCACTGGGCGCGGGTGGTGGAGCTGATGAACGCCGCCGAGCGCAGCCTGGAGCTGATCCAGCACCCCGAGATCACCCACCCCGACGACTACCGGGTGGTCTGCGACAAGATCCCGTCGGAGGGGGTCGGGATCGTCGAGGCCCCGCGGGGCACCCTGACCCATCACTACGTCACCGACGAGAACGGGATCGTCCAGAAGGCCAACCTGATCGTGGGCACCACCAACAACAACGCCCCGAT
>CAYSYY010000241.1:0-5933 GCA_964435265.1 uncultured Gemmatimonadota bacterium | reverse complement strand
TAATTCCGTCGGGGCGCTCCTCGACGATATGTACGTAGCTCTTTTTTGCCGGTTGTTTCGAGGGGGGGAGACTGCGGTCACCCTTGCCGTCGGTCACCGCTCCGGCGGGGGCGATATCGTTCTCCTGGATGTACTTCAGGTACTCGATGAAGCGCTGGTGGTACTCGGTCTCGAACTTGTTGGCCTTGTCAACCTGGTAGGTGCCCACATGCAGGGCCCAGAGGGCGTCGCCGCCCACACAGCGCTGGACGCATCCGACCTGTTTGGTCAGGCAGTTGATCATGCCGAGCCGGGTGGTCATCTCCTTCCGCGTGCGGGGGACGTGGTTGTAGCGGTTCACCACGCACCCGATCTCGGGCGATTCGATCGCCATGTGACCCTTGCACTGCGGCTGCCGGGCCTGGTCGTACGTAACCCCGACGACGTTCACACCCTTCTGGATATCCTCATCCTCGTACGGCTCGTCCAGCAGCCGGTCCCGGATGATGTTCGGACGCATCGCCTTGAGGGCGTCGATGTACTCCTGCGAGGTCTTGAGGATCTCCTTCTTCTCCATCACGGCCGCTCCTTCACGAGGCGTGAACAGGCATTCTAGTGAATCGGGATTCCGAGGGAAAGAAGCGATCCTTTCGACACCGGTCAGGTTGCGGATGTTTGTCAATGCACCTCAGGACCGGTAACATGTTATCTTCCGTATGCAGTCATGAGTAACCCGGCGCCGGCAGGAGCGTCGGGTTGTTTTTTCGGCACGTCCAGGTGGATGATGGAGCATGAGTGAGAACAGACGGAACAGAACACCCCGTACTCCCGAAGCGGCGTCGCTGGGGGGCCGTATCCGCGACTTTCTTCTGAGAGCGGCGACCCTGATGAAGGGCGGCGGCACCGAAGCGCTCGACCGCCAGCGGCAGAAAGGGAAGATGACGGCACGCGAGAGGGTGGAATACCTGCTCGACTCCGGTTCCTTCCTCGAGATCGACCTCTTCGTCGAACACACCGCCCGGGATTTCGGCATGGATAAGAAACATCTGGCCGGGGACGGGGTGGTCACCGGGTACGGTCGGATCGGGGACCGGCCGGTGGCCCTCTTCGCTCAGGATTTCACCGTCGCCGGCGGCTCGCTGGGCCGGATGCATGCCGGCAAGATCGTGAAGATCATGGACGGCGCCCGCGACCGGCTCATCCCCCTCATCGGCATCAATGATTCCGGCGGGGCCCGGATCCAGGAAGGGATCGATTCGCTGCGCGGCTACGGCGACATCTTCTTCCGGAACACCCGGCTCAGCGGCGTGGTGCCCCAGCTCTCCATCGTTCTCGGGCCGTGCGCCGGTGGCGCCGTGTACTCGCCGGCCCTGACCGATTTCGTCTTCGTGGTGGATGGTGTCTCGAACATGTTCATCACCGGTCCGCAGGTCATCAAGACGGTGCTGGGTGAAGAGATCACCCCTGAAGAGCTCGGCGGCGCCCGGGTGCAGACCACCATCTCGGGGAACGCCCAGTTCTTCGCCCGGTCCGAGCATGAAGCCTTCGACCTGGTGAAGAAGCTCCTCTCCTTCCTGCCCGCCAATTCCCGCGAGCTGCCCCCGGCGGTGCATTGGCGACCACCGGCCCGCCCGATCACCGACGACATCATCCCCTCCGACCGCAAACGCGCCTACGATGTGAAGAACGTCATCCGGGGGATCGTGGACGGTTCCGATTTCCTCGAGGTTCAGGGGGGATGGGCGCGCAACATCGTGATCGGGTTCGCCCGCCTGGACGGACAGACGGTGGGGATCGTCGCCAACCAGCCGCGGGTCCTGGCGGGAGTGCTCGACGTGGACTCCTCCGACAAGGCCGCCCGCTTCATCAGGTTCTGCGACTGCTTCAACATCCCTCTGGTGACGTTTGTGGATACCCCCGGCTACCTGCCGGGAGTCGACCAGGAACACGCCGGGGTGATCCGCCACGGCGCCAAGATCCTGTACGCCTACTCCGAGGCCACCGTGCCGAAGCTCACCGTGATCATGCGCAAGGCCTACGGCGGAGCGTACATCGCCATGTGCAGCCGCCACCTCGGGGCCAATTTCCTCTTCGCCTGGCCCACCGCCGAGATCGCCGTCATGGGTCCCGAGGGTGCGGCCAATATCATCTTCCGCCGTGAGATCGAAGAGAGCGTCGATCCCGAGGCCACCCGCGCCGAGAAAGTGCGTGAGTACGAAGAGGTGTTCGCCAATCCTTACGTCGGAGCGTCGAAGGGATATGTGGATGCCATCATCGAACCGGCGAAGACCCGGGAGGCGCTCATAAGGGGACTCGAACTCTCGCGGAACCGTGAGTACGGCCGGATCGAACGCCGGCACGGGAACATGCCGGTTTAGTGCGGAGGAGCGGAGTGCGCGAACTCTCGAGACTGAATGTCGACCACACCACCTATGAGACCGAGGTCCCCGCAGGGAGCCTGAAAGCCTGGGGTGGTCCGCCCGATCGCCGGCATGTATCGACCTTCATCCCCGGGATCATCACCGAGCTGCGGATCCGCCCGGGGAGCCGGGTCGAGGCCGGCGATGTGCTGCTCCTGCTCGAGGCCATGAAGATGTACAACGAGGTGACCGCACCGAAGAGCGGCCGGGTGCGCGAGGTGCACGTTTCCGCCGGGGATGTGGTCGAGAAGAACCAGCTCCTTGTCACTCTAGACTGACCGTTCCGGCCGGCGGGGGCGGACTCACGCGAGCCCGCCCCTGCCTGATACGGATCGTTCCGATCCCGGGCCGGAGCCGGTTCCTCCGGCCGGATCGGGCTTATTTCTCGAACCGGTAGTCGTACCGGATGAGACCCACCTGCTCATATTCCCGGCCGTTCACCACCATGACGATCCGGTATTCGTCGGGCGGGGCCGCGATGAGTACGTTCTCGGGATCCTCCGCCTGGCGCTGTCCGCCGCGCTGGAATTCAGCCGGCATCTCACGTGCCTGCCCCTCCTGACCGCCCCGGCCCCGGCGCTCGAGCTGCTCCTTCTCCTGCGGTGTGCGGGGCCGCTTGATCTGCATGTCCCAGAGCAGGGTGTGAAGACCGGCTTCGTTTCCGGCTGTTGTTGCGGCCCCGGTTGGAGCAGCGGCTCCGAATCCGCCTCCGGCAAAGCCGCCGGGCCTGGCACCGGCCCCGGGGCGGCCCCCGCTGCCGCTTTCGGGCTCGGGTACCACGAGCTCGCGGACCAGGCGCGTGCCGCGGTAGATCCGGAATGTCACCGTCTCGACCGTGTTCCGCAGGTAGTACTCCAGTTCCATCGCCCGCGGCTCGCTCTCGGCGAAGGTGACGTTCTGGGCGCTGGTCTCGTTACGCGGCCCCCGGATCCAGCGGGTCTCGGGCTCCACCGTAAAGAAGTGCGCGTCGGAGGCGAGCACCGCGGCGGTCAGCTCCCGCAGGGGGGAGATGTCGGCGATGAAGATGCCGCGCCCGTGGGTGCCGACCACCAGATCTCCGTCGCGGGGGTGGATGACGAGGTCGTGCACGGCCACATACGGCATGTTGCTGCGCATCTGCGTCCAGCTCCGGCCCCGGTCGAGAGATACGTAGACCGCCCGGTCGGTACCGACCGCGAGCAGGTTCGGATTCTTCTGGTCTTCCTTGATGACATTGATCGGTTCATCGGGCAGGTTGGCCGCGATCGAGGTCCAGGTTTCGCCCGCGTCGGTCGTCATCCAGAGCAACGGCCGGAAATCGTCGCGGCGGAACCCGGTACAGCTCACGTAAGCCGTGCCCGGCTCGTGGGAAGAAGCCGTCACCCGGCTCACCCAGTAAGCGGGATAGTCGGGGATACGGTCGTTCATGAGCGTCCAGGTCCGGCCGCCGTCGGGGGAGTACTGCACGTTCCCGTCGTCGGTCCCGACCCAGAGCGCCCCGGGGGTGATCGGCGATTCGTCGATGGTGGTGATGGTGCAGTACTGGATGTTCCCGGTGCCGACGATCTTGCTCGAGTCGGCGGTGGTCAGATCGGGGCTGATCTCCTCCCAGCTCTCCCCCCGCCAGGCTGAGCGCAGCAGCACGTTGGCGCCGTGGAAGATCACGTCGGGGTCGTGGGGTGAGATGAAGATCGGGGCGCACCAGTTGAAGCGCAGTCCTTCCCCGCGGTACCGGATCGAACGGGTTTCTCCGGTCACCATGTCCCGCCGGGAGATCGGCCCGAACTGGCTCTCGTTGTAGAGATAGCGGTTGTTCGCCGGATCGATGACGTTGTACATGCCGTCGCCGCCGCCCACACCCTGCCAGGCTTCGAAGGGAATGATGCCGCCCCCGGGGAGCGAGCTCGGACCATAGACCGATCCGTTGTCCTGCAGACCGCAGGCCACATTGTAGGGATCCGCCATGTCGACACCGATGCCGTAGCACTGGGCCAGGGGCAGATCGTCGGGGTGGTACCAGGTCGCCCCGCTGTCGTAGGTGACACCCATTCCGTGGTCGTAGCCCAGGGCCATGTGCCGGGAGTCAGCCGGATCGATCCAGAGAGCGTGGTTGTCGCCGCCGAACCGGAAGGCGTTCTGCCAGGTCTTCCCCCCGTCGGTCGAGTGGGTGACGCTGACCCCGAGGTTGTAAACGTGCTCGGTGTCATTGGGATCGATGATGATCTGCCCGTAGTAGTATGGCGGACTACCGCCGACCTGTCCCCGCTCGTTCACCTTGCGCCAGGTGCGGCCGCCGTCGTCGGTCCGGTAGACCTCGTTGCCGATGATGCGTACCCGCGGCGGGCGGCCTTCCAGCAGCTCCTGCCGGCGTTCCTCGACCGGCACGCCCTCGGAGTTGGCGTTTTCGACAACGGCGTAAAGGATGTTCGAGTTCTGCGGCGAGATGGTGAGGCCGATCCGGCCGATCATGCCCCCGGGAAGACCCCCCTCGAGCTTCGTCCACGTCCGGCCGGCGTTGGTGGACTTGTAGATGGCGCTCCCGGGACCGGCTTCGTTGAAGGTCCACGGTCGGCGTACTTTGTCGTAGGCTGAGGCGTACAGGGTGTTGGGCCGCCGCGGATCCATGACCACGTCGGCCACCCCGATGTGGCGGCCTTCGGCCATCGGCTCCAGCACCTTGGTCCAGGTCCGCCCCCCGTCGGTGGTCTTGTAGAGGCCCCGCTCGGGATTCTCGGAGTAGAGGTGACCCTGAGCCGCCGCATATACGGTATTCGGATCGCTCGGATGGACGATGATCCGGCCGATATGGTGGGTCTCATCCAGACCCAGGTGAACCCAGGTGGAACCGGCGTCGACGGATTTGTACATCCCGTTGCCGTAGTAGACACTGCGGGAATTGTTACCCTCGCCGGTACCGAGATAGAGGACGTTCGGATCGGACGGGGCGACGGCGACGGCGCCGATCGAAATGATGTCGACGTCGTCGAGAACACTCTGGAACGAGCGTCCCCGGTTGACGGTTTTCCAGAGCCCGCCCGACGCGGTCGCGGCGTAGATGATATGCGGTTCCTGCAAGGGGACCGCGAAGTCCACGAAACGGCCGCTCTGCTGGGTGGGGCCGATGTTGCGGTAGGTGATGGAATCGAGCAGACCCGTGGGGGTCTGCTGAGCCTTCAGGACTCCGGCCGGAAGGACGCCGGCGAGCAGCACCACCAGCAGGGCCGTCGCCGCGCGGCGCCAGGCAACCTCTCTCTTCATGGGTGTCTTCTCCTCACTCGGATCCGGGCGGATCCCCGGTCGGACGCGAGATACCGCCGTAACGCTGTCATTACCATCGCCCCGGCATACGTATTCACTGTGAACGTGACGCCTTCACCTGCAGCCGGGACCGGTCTGAACGGTGCCGGGAGTATATATGCCCCTCATGCCCTGCGTGAAGACCATCCCGATACGACCGGTGGTTCCGCCATCGCGCTCCGTGCCCCGCCTTCTGATCCTGTCGCTGCTCCTGTCGCTGTCGCTCGGCGGGATTCCGGGCTGTGAGGAGAAGCCCAC
>CAYSYY010000240.1:0-5946 GCA_964435265.1 uncultured Gemmatimonadota bacterium | reverse complement strand
TTCCAGGGCTTCATTCAGCGCGGGCAGACCGCGCCGGGTGAGCTGCTGCGAGGTGAGGGGATCGGAGAGCTCGGCGGCGACCGTGTCGAGGGCGGTCCTCATCACCCGGCGCAGGCCCCGGCTGGCGAGCCCGACCCCGCGCAGGTCGGCCGTGAGCGGATAGATGGGGATCAGACCGCCGGCATGCAGAGCCTCGCCGAGGAGATCGTCTTCCCCGGCGACGTCGCCCGCCGCACCCATCGTTTCGAACTCGGGATGGGCGAACTGCGTCCGGCCCCGGTAGCTGCCGACCCGGCCCGAGAGCACGACCAGATCCCCGACCCGCAGCGCCGCCTGCACATACGTCCCCCCGCGGAACCAGACGCAGTCCGCCACCCCCGTCCCGTCGCCGATCTTGACCAGGAAGCGGGAGCGGCGTCCCCGCGTCACCCCGGCGGCGAGAACTTCGGCGATGACGGTGACCTGCTCCCCCTCCTGCAGCGAAGCGATGCTGCGGCAGGCGCGCCGGTCCACATAACGACGCGGAGCGTAGAGGAGGAGATCCTCCACGCTCCGTATCCCGACGCTCTCCAGCGCCCGCGCCCGGGCAGGCCCCACCCCCCGCAGGTACTGCACGGGTGAGACCAGCCGGTCGCTCATATCCCGGCGGAGTTCCTCGCCCGCCCCGGCTCAGAACCCGAAGGTGATACCGATGACGAACCCGGTGTTCTTGATGGTCTCATCGGTCAGCGTGATCGACTGCAGCCGGTACTCCGCCGTGATGGTGAAGGGTAGTATCGGCGGGTCGAAGAGCAGACCGCCCATGACATGCCACCCGGTCTGCGTGAAATCATTCACGTCGGGGCCACCGGTCGGCGGGTCCTCGAACATCTCCCGGTCGATGTAGCTCATCAGGTTGAGGTTCATCCCTCCCCCGACCACCAGCTTCACCGGAACCATGGGGATCAGGCCGAAGGGTTTACGAACATCGAGGAAGACGCCGATGCTCTTGAAATCGGCTTCGATCTCGGCCGCGGGGATGTCGGTGTAGTTGTACATCGCGGTTCCGCTCAGGTACTCCGCCCCTACCTGGAACTTGAGGAAGGGGATGAACCCGAGGGCAGCGTGGGCACCGAACGCCATGGTCGGATCCATCTCGATGTTGTCTCCGGAGATGGAGATGCTGGCGGCGCGAACGCCGAAACCCGTCTGGGCTCCCGCCGGCGGGGCGGTGCAGAGAACGAGGGCGATGACCGCGGCGGCAGCGAGGAGACGACGGCTCATACGGCTCTCCTTTTCCTGGACCGGTGGGAGGCGGAATGTCTTGCCGCTCCGGCCGGCCGTCCCTATTTTCACTGATCCATGATCTCCAGCAGTTCGGAGCTGAAGGCCAATCTCATGACGGGGTGTGACACCCCGGCAATGCAACAGGAGTCCCCCGGATGGCACGGCGGTGTGAGATATGCGGCAAGGGACCCCAGGTGGGGGCGAACGTGTCACATGCCCACAATGTGACCAAGCGTCGCTACCTGCCCAATCTGCACCGGGTCCGTGCGCGGATCGACGGCCGGACCCGTCACATCCGTGTCTGTTCGTCCTGTCTGAAATCCGGTCGGGTACAGAAGGTCTGACATTGATGAGCGGAGCCCGCCGGAGCACTCTCCTCTAACGTTTCCCGTCCAGGTCGAAACTGACCTGGAATCCCGCTTCGATCCAGGCGAGATCCCCCGCCCCGAAGTTCGGGTAGTCGGTATACCGATGGTACCGCATGGTGAGATCCATGGCCAGCAGCCAGGCGGTGTATTCCACTCCGCCGCCCACCGACGCCCCCGGCCGGTAGGCGCCCCTGGTGATCGTTTCGATGCCGCCGAGGAAGCGCTGGTAGTTGAGCTGGTACATGCCGGCGGTGACGAGGATGAAGGCCCGCCCCCAATCCCTCTCCCAGGGGATCCAGCGTCCGCCCAGACCCAGCATCCGCCCGTAATAGACGGCCTCGCCGATGTGGATACTCGAATCCGTTCTGAAACTTCCTTCATTGACCCCGAACCGCGGCAGAGTGAGATCGGCGGCTAGATCGATCCGCCTGCCGAGGGGCACATACACCCGCAGCGCCAGGTTCGTGGACATGCGGGCGTACCCGTCACCGCGATGAGTGATGTTCCGGTCGCCGTCCCAGATCAGGGGATCATCGGTCGCCGCCAGGTGGGCCAGGGGAAAGGCGAGACCGAAACCGAGCTGGAAAACGGCCTCGCGCCCGATATCCTCGTTCGCGGTACCCGGGATGCCAACCCGCTGGGCCCCGACATCGGCGGGCAGGAACAGCATGAGGGCGCAGAGCAGAACCGCCGGCCGGCCGACGGATCGCAGTGACGATCCGGGGACTGCAACGGCCGGCATGGATGGGTGGAACATCGATCCGATCACCGGTTACCTCCGAAGGTGAATACCGCCATGAACCTGAGCGCGGTCCAGCGGGTGATGAACGCATCCTCCCTGAATTCGTGCACGGCCAGTCCGCCGTCCAGGGCCAGGGTCGGGCCGAGGCCGACGACCCAGCCGGCGCCGACCATCCAGCCGGTTTCCCAGGCGAAGGCCATCGAATCCGCCTCCTCCCCTTCCTGACGGACCTCCAGGGTGGCCCGGTTGCGTTCCAGCGCCGCCTCGGCGTATGGTCCGCGCCGCCATGACCGGCCCTGCCGCCAGCGCACTCCCAGGGTCCAGGCGGTGATGGTATTGGCTCCGCCCACAACCGGCGGCGAGCGGTTGAAATCCCTCTGCACGGCCTCGGCGTCGACCCCGAAAGAGGGGAAGGACGCCTGCAGGAACATCCCCCACCGCCCGAAGGGGGCCCACATGAGACGCTGCACGAACGCCGTGCCGGGGGTCGCGTACCGGCCGTCGGTCGTAACGGTGCTCTCCTTCAGGGCGAGATCGCCCTGCGGGTAGACCCAGGCATTCCCGATCGCCACGGCGAACCGGGCCGGTCCCGGTTCGGGGATCTGGGCTCTGAGCCCGATACCGACGAGGCACAGCACAGCGACCAGAGCCGTGACGACCACCGACCGGCCCGGGATCCGGGTTCGACCGTCCGCTCCACCTCCACGCCTCGTCCTCATGCCTGGTCCTCCCCGGAAACCGGTCCCGCCTCACCCTCCCCTCCCGCCGGGGCCGCCGCCCGGGCCAGCGAGGGGAAGTAGAGCACATCCAGTATGCTCTTGACGACCACGGCCGCCGGAACCGCGAAGACCACGCCCCAGAACCCCCAGATGCTTCCGCAGATCAGGATCGCGACGATGATCCCGATCGGGTGGATGCGGGTCTCCCTGCCGATAATGACGGGCGTCATCAGGTTGGCGTCTACAGTCTGCACGGCGAGATACACGAACAGTGTCCAGATCGCCCCGCCGATGCCCCACTGCAGCAGTCCGGCCGCCACGACCAGGACTCCGACCACGAAGGCGCCGACCCAGGGAACGATCGTCGAGAACCCCGTCAGGATACCGAGGAGGAGGAAGAAATCGAGCCGGATAGCCCAGAAGACCAGGGTGGAGAGCAGGAAGAGCAGGAAGACGACGATGAACTTGCCCTTTATGAACATGCACATCGGACGGTCGATATCGGCGAGGACCTCCCTCACGCTCCGGTCCTTCAGGAAGGGAAAGGTTCTCTGCAGGTAGGTCAGGATCTCGGCCTTGTCCTTGAGCAGGAAGAACACCATGAACGCGATGAGGATGGAGTAGATGACCCCTCCGATCGTCCCCCCAGCCCAGGCGAGCAGGACGGTAATGAGGTTACCGAGCAGACTTTCGAGGGTGACCGAAAAGCGTTCCAGGAACCGCTGCAGGGGGGCGCCGGAGAAAGCCTCGGGCATCCGGTTCTGCACTCCCGCCACCCACTGCTCCACCTCGGTGATGAGGTCGGGGACCTCGTTGGCGAGGGCGTTGATCTGTTCCACCATGGTGGGGATGATGGCGAAGAGGATCAGGGAGATGAGCACCAGGCTCCCCAGCATGACCAGGACGATGGCGAGCAGGCGGGGTACCCGACGCCTCTCCAGGCCGGCCACGAGCGGGTCGAGGAGGTAGGAGACGACCAGGGCTCCGAAGAGCGGGATGAGGGAGCCGGAGAACCATAACACCACGATGAAAGCGCCAAGGCTCAGCAGAACCAGAACCCAGATGCGGGGTTCACGTATGCGACGACGCCAGTCAGCCATATGGCCGGACCTTCCCGTTGACTGCGAGAGGGTCCGCCGGTAGCCTTCCAGATTCCAGGGGGAACGGATACACCGGGAATCCGGAGCTCCGATACGGGCCCGTTTCTGCCAATATACGGGCACGTATATCGACGTGTCGACCCCGCGCGGGTTCCCCACCAACCGGAAAGAGGTCGTCTCGGTGTCAGAACACAGCTCCCGGGGGCAACCACTCCGGTTCGTCCCGGCCCTCATCTGTCTCCTTCTCGCCGCCCCCGCCCTGTTCCCGTGCGACGCCCGGGCGCAGGCCGATCAGGAACCACTGACCCGGATCCGCCGCCTCCTGGACACCCGTGATTATCTCGCCGCGGAGACCGAGCTGCGGGCGATCGTGTCCTCCGAACCGCGTAACGCCGAAGCCTGGGAACTGCTGGGTCGGGTCCGGCAGGGCCGCTGGGATTACCCGGGCGCCGCCGACGCCTACCGGCGGGCGATTGACCTGGGACGGGAGACGGCCCCGCTGCTGCGCGGCTGGGTCGAGGCGAAGGGTCGATCGGCGAGCGGCGTCGCCCTGGCCCTGACCGCGGGACGGCTCAGGCGCGACCTCGAGCGGGCTCTGGCCCTCGATCCCTACCATGTGGAGACCCGCGGGATCCTGGCGGCTTTCTACTACATGGTGCCGGGCATCTTCGGGGGAGACAAGCGCCGGGCGGATGATCTGATCGACGACCTCATCGAGCTGAGTCCGGCGGACGGGTACTACCTGCGCGGAGTCCGCGCGCGGGAGGAGAAGAAGGCCGAGGCCCGGATATTGGGACCGTGGGAGCAGGCGCTGGAGATCGATCCCGCTCATACCCTGACCCTGACGGATCTGGGGCGTTTCTGGTTCGATCGCGATTCCACCGCCACGGCCGTGGAGTACTACCGCCGGGCGGCCGAATCGGCCCCCGCCGATCCCCGTGTTCTGACCTCGTACGGCCGGGCCCTGCGCCGGGTCCGGCGGTTCGAGGAGAGCGCCGAGGCGTTCCGGCAGGCTCTCGAGACCGATCCGTACTGGTTCGACGCCCGCAAAGCCCTGGCGGAGTACTACGAGCGCATGGAAGACACGGCCGGGGCCATCGCCGAGTACGAAACGCTGAGGCGGTTCAATCCCCAGTACGAGTCGCGGGAGATCGCCGAACGGCTCGCCCGGCTCAGGGGAAAGAACCCGGTGTGATCAGACGACCGCGTCGTAGTTGGCCGCCACCTGCTCCCAGTTCACCAGGTTCCACCAGGCGTCGATGTACTCGGGACGCCGGTTCTGGTAGGTCAGGTAGTAGGCGTGCTCCCACACGTCCAGACCCAGGATCGGGGTGTGCCCCTGCATGAGGGGGGAGTCCTGGTTGGCGGTCGAGTAGACCTTCAGGGCACCTGTTCCATCCATCGCCAGCCAGGCCCAGCCGCTGCCGAAACGGGTTGCCGCGGCGTTGGAGAACGCCTCGCGGAAGGCCGCGAAGAATCCGAAGGCCTGCGCGACGGCGTCGGCCAGAGCGCCGGTCGGCTCCCCGCCCCCGTCCGGGCTCATGATCGACCAGAAGAGGGTGTGGTTGGCGTGACCGCCGCCGTTGTTGCGCACCGTCGTGCGGATAGCCTCGGGAACGGCCTCGAGGCCGGACAGCAGGTCGGCGAGTTCCTTCGCCTCGAGATCGGCGTACCCCTCCAGGGCCGCGTTCAGCTTGCCGACGTACCCGCCGTGGTGCTTGGTGTAGTGGATCTCCATGGTGCGGGCGTCG
>CAYSYY010000239.1:1594-5946 GCA_964435265.1 uncultured Gemmatimonadota bacterium | reverse complement strand
GCTTTATCCATGCCCGGGCGTTCGTGGAGATCGTGGAGCCGGCCTTCCTCTACCTGCTCGTTCGGGTCGGATCCGCTCCCCCCTTCGCCCTGGCCGGCGGCGACACACTTGCGATATTCCCCCGCGACAGCCTGTGCATCGTCGACATCATCACCCGGCCGGAGAACGCCGGTCCCCTGACCGTCAACTTCCGGGGCTTCCCGGGTCCCGACGGCGCCGAGGACCGGGGGCACGTCATCCGCCCCGGCACCGACCTGCTCCCCGGCTACAGCCTCGAAGGCCGGGGACGGCTCTATGAGATCACCGTCACCCGATCGGGCCTGCTCCTCGGCCGGGTGATCGTCCGCCTGGGAGACGGGAACGGCGGGGAGCGGTGACGCCCGGCGGGGTGCGCTTGCTGGCCGGCTGCATGTCGGGCACCTCGGCCGACGGGATCGATACCGCCCTGCTGCAGCTCGACGGCCCGCCTCTGGTCCCCCGCTGGCGGATCCTCGCCCTGAGACACGATCCCTTCTCCGAAACGGTCCGGGGACAGATCCTGGCCGCGGTCCGTCCCGGGAGCGCCCGTCTGGTCGAGGTCGCGCGGCTGCACAGCCTCCTCGGCGGGCTCTACGCCGACTCACTGGCCGGCCTGCTCGCCGACGCCGGCGTACCGGGATCGGATCTCACCGCGGTCGGGCTGCACGGCCAGACGGTCTACCATGATCCCCGGCCCGAACCTGATGCCTCTGCGGCCGGCCGTGGGCTGAGCGTGCAGATCGGCAGTGCGGCGGTGGTCGCCGAACGGCTCGGCTGCGATGTGGTGTTCGATTTCCGGAGCCGGGATATCGCCGCCGGGGGCGAGGGCGCCCCGCTCGTACCGTATGCCGACGCCGTACTGCTGCGCCGTCCCGACACTGAGCGGATCGTCCTGAATATCGGCGGGATCGCCAACTGCACCTGGCTTCCGGCCGGCCGGGGGCTCGATGGAGTGAGCGGTTTCGATATCGGACCGGGCAACGTGATCATGGACGGGCTGGTCAGGCTGGGGAGCGGGGGAGAGCATCACTGCGACCGCGACGGCGGACTCGCCGGTCGGGGCACGGTGCTTCCCGATCTGCTCATCGGGTGGCTCGCCCACCCGTTTTTCGCCCTGCCGCCGCCGCGCAGTACCGGGCGGGAGACCTTCGGGGCGGACTTCGTCGAAACGGTCTGGCAGCGGGAAGGCGCGCGGGCATCGCTCCCCGATCTGGTGCGCACGGCTCTGGAGTTCACCGTCGAGACGATCGCCGAGGCCTGCGCCAGGTGGCTTCCCGCTCCCGATCCCGCCCGCCGGCGGGAGCTGATCGTCTCGGGCGGGGGAGCCCGGAATCCCGTGCTGATGCAGCGGCTCTCAAAGCGACTGGCGCCAATGCCGGTAGCCGACAGCGGAGCATACGGCCTCCCCGTGGAGGCGAAAGAAGCGGTGGCCTTCGCCCTGCTGGCCGACGCCTTCCTGCACGGCGTTCCGGCCGGCCTGCCGGCCGTGACCGGAGCGAAGCGGGCCTGCCTGCTGGGCGCGCTCGTCCCCGGCCGGGGTCGTGTCCTCCTGACCCCGGCCCTCCCCGGCGGAGCCGCTGCGGAGGGGGCAGCGTCGCCGCCGGAGACCGGGGGGGTGGAGCTGCAGCAGGAAGCCGTTGATGCGTCGCCGCGGCAGGATACCGGATGAGCGGCGCCGACCTGGCCGTTCTCCTCCTCTACCTCGCCGTGACCCTGGGCCTCGGCCTGCGCCTGGGAGGCCGGCAGCGCACCGCCACCGATTACTTCCTGGGCGGCCGGCGGCTCCCCTGGGTCCTGGTCGCCTTCTCGGTCGTGGCCACCGAGACGAGCACCCTCACCGTCATCAGCGTTCCCGGCCTTGCCTATACGGGGGACATGACCTTCCTGCAGCTGGCCTTCGGGTACGTGATCGGCCGGATAATAATCGCCTTTCTGCTCCTGCCCGCCTACATCCGCGGCGAGGCTGAAACGGCCTACGCCTTCCTCGGCTCGCGCTTCGGACGCGCTCCGCAGTCCACCGCCTCGGTCCTCTTCATCATCACCCGGGTGCTGGCCGACGGCGTGCGGCTCTTCGCCACCGCCATCCCCCTGGCCCTCATCACCGGCTGGTCGTATGCGCTCTGCATCCTCGCCATAGGCGCCGTCACCGTGATCTATACCTGGGCGGGGGGGATCCGCTCGGTGGTCTGGCTCGACTCGATCCAGCTCGTTCTCTATCTCGGCGGCGCCCTCATCGCTCTGTGGATCCTGCTGACCGTGCTGGGGGGATGGGAGGGATTCTCCGCGCTGCTCCCCCCCGGCTTGCTCCGGATCATCCACCCGGGTTTTGACGAGGGGCTGCGCGGCCTGTTCAGCGGCGGGTACCGGCTGCCGGCCGCGCTGGTGGGCGGAGCCTTCCTGAGCATGGCGAGCCACGGCACCGACCAGCTGCTGGTGCAGCGCCTGCTCGCCACCCGGGGGCTGAAGCAGGCCCAGGCGGCGCTCATCACGAGCGGGGTGCTGGTGGTCGGGCAGTTCGCGATCTTCCTGATCCTGGGGGCCGCTCTGCACGCCTTCTACGCCGGCGCCGCGATGCCCCCGGACCAGGTTTTCCCCCGCTTCATCATCGAAGCCCTGCCGCCGGGACTCTCGGGGCTCCTGCTCGCGGCCATCTTCGCGGCCGCGATGAGCACCTTGAGTTCCACCCTGAATTCCCTGGCCAGCAGTACCGTTTTCGATCTCACCCGCCGGAGGGGTTCCGCCTCCGGACGGTCCTCTCCGGCGGCGGGGGATGATGAGGGTACGCGTGAGCTGCGCCGCGGTCGCCTGAGTACGCTGGGCTGGGCCGTCGTGCTGGTCGGGGGCGCCATGCTCTTCCGCTCCACCGAGAATCCGGTCGTGGAGATAGGTCTCTCGATCGCGTCGGTCACCTACGGAGGTCTCCTGGGTACCTTCCTGCTGGGACGGCTGACCATCAAGCCGGGAGAGAAGGCGGGCCTGGTGGCCCTGCTCTCCGGCGTGGCCGCGGCCGGAGCGCTGGCGCTTTTCACCGACCTCTTCTGGGTCTGGTACGTGCCGTTCGGCTGTGCCGTCTCATTTGCTCTGGGCTGGCTCGCCGGACGCTTCTATCCTGCCGCTGTCCCGCCGACCGACGCTATGAACAGGATAACCTGAGGATGACTCAGCGGGTGGCGGCCCGGATGGAACAGATCATCACAACCGTTCTCTGAACGGTTCCGCCCCGGGAGCGGAACCGGTCGGGAACCTGCCGGGGGAGATTATCATGAGACTCTCAGTTCCCACCCCCTCCTCAGGCCGGGGGGCTGTCCGTCCCGTGCTCTGCCTGATCGCCGCGATCCTCACCGCCGCTATCCTCTGTCCCGGCGGCGCCGGCGCGCAGGATCGCCCGGCCGGCGGCGAACTTCCATCCATAGAGACCAGAACAGCCGGTATGACGGCGATGCCGGGATTCTTCAATCTCTACTGGGATGAGGCGACCGGTCGCCTCTACTGGGAGATCGACCGCTTCGAAGAGGAGTTCCTCTACGCCGTATCCCTGACCGCCGGGCTGGGCAGCAATCCGATCGGGCTCGACCGCGGCCAGCTCGGTTCCTCCCACATCCTCTTCGCCCGCCGGATCGGACCACGGATCCTTCTGATCGAGCCCAACTACGGCTTCCGGGCCACCCACGATGACCCCGATGTGGTGCGGGCGGTGACCGAGACCTTCGCACCTTCGACCCACTGGGGCTTCGAGGTCGCGGCCGAGACCGATGGCCGGGTCCTGGTGGATGCCACCGATTTCTTCATGCAGGACGCCCACGGCGCTGCCGGCCGGCTCTCGGGAAGCGGGGCCGCCTACCGGCTCGACCGTACCCGCAGTGTCTTCCATCTGCCCCGCACGAAGGTCTTCGAGACAAACTGCGAGATCGAGACCTGGCTCACCTTCACCGCGGCCGCCCCGAATCGTGAGGTTCGCGGTAACGCCCCAACCCCGACCGCCGTCACCCTGCGCGAGCATCACTCCCTGATCGAACTCCCGGGACCCGGCTATACACCCCGCGAGGCCGATCCGCGGGTGAGCGCCGGGAGCATCACGGTGTACGATTTCGGCGCCGCCATCGACGAGCCGATCGTCCGCCACTACGTGCGCCGGCACCGACTGCAGAAACAGAACCCGCGCGCCCGGCGCTCCGAGCCGGTGGAGCCGATCGTCTACTACGTGGACTCCGGAACGCCCGAACCGGTCAAGAGCGCCCTGATCGAGGGGGCGGCCTGGTGGAATGAGGCGTTCGAAGCCGCCGGCTTCATCAACGCCTTCCAGGTACGGGAGCTGCCCGAGGGAGCGGATCCCC
>CAYSYY010000239.1:0-1584 GCA_964435265.1 uncultured Gemmatimonadota bacterium | reverse complement strand
CATGATCCATGTCACCAACCGCTCCGAGCGGGGCTGGTCGTACGGCGGGTCGGTCGTCGATCCCCGGACCGGTGAGATCATCAAAGGGAACGTGAACCTGGGCGCCCTGCGGCTGCGTCAGGACTGGCTCCTGGCCGCCGGTCTCGTGCCGCAGTTCGCCGCTGCGGGTTCGGCGATGCGTGACTGGAACCTGTTCGATCTGGAAGCCGCCGACGGCCCCGACGCCGCCTATCTGACGCCGTTCGATCCCGCCACCGATGCCGTCGCTCTGGCCCTGGCCCGGGTGCGCCAGCTCTCCTGTCACGAGGTGGGGCACACCCTCGGATTCGGGCACAACTACGCCGCCAGCACCTGCGGACGGGCGAGCGTGATGGACTATCCCGCTCCGACGGTGAAGATCACCGGCGGCCGGATAGATCTATCCGATGCCTACCCGGTTGGAGTGGGCGAATACGATAAGTACGCCGTGAAGTGGCTCTACAGCGAATTCCCTCAGGGCACCGACGAGCGGGCCGGCCTCGAGGCGATCATCCAGGAACGCATCGCCGCCGGAATCCGTTATGCCGCCGATGCCGAAGCCACGCCCATGGGGGCGGCCCATCCCTATGCCGCCCAGTGGGACAACGGGGCCGATCCGGTGAGCTATCTGGCCCACGAGATCGAGGTGCGCCGGCTGGCCCTGGCGGGTTTCGGGGAGCACACCATCCGGCCGGGGGAACCGCTGGCCGCCCTGGAGGAAGTGCTCGTCCCACTCTACCTGCACCACCGTTACCAGGTCGCGGCGGCCGCCCATTCGCTCGGCGGGGCGGTCTACGAGTACGCCCTGCGCGGCGACGGCCAGATCCCGATCGAAATCGTGACGCCGGAGAAGCAGCGCGAGGCGCTTCATCTACTGCTCGGCACCCTCGAGCCCGGATTCCTGGCCCTGCCGGAGCGGATCCTCTCCCTGATCCCGCCCCGGGCCTCCGGCATGGTCCGGGGGGAGACCTTTGCCTCGAACACCGCGCCACTGCTCGATCCGATCGGCCTGGCGGCCACCGCAGCCGACCTCACCGTGGCCCTCATCCTGCAGCCCGAGCGCATGGCGCGGCTGCTGGAGTTCGGCGCCCGGGACGCCCGCTACCCCGATCTGGAGGAGACCGTCGAGGCTCTGATCGCGGCTACCTGGTATGCCCCGGTGCCGGTTGATGCCTATCACGCCGCTGTCCAGGAGGCGGTCGCCCAGGTGGTGCTCGACCGGCTCAGGAGCGAGGCGGGCAGTGCCGGCTGCACACCGGGGGTGCGGGCGGTCCTGAACGCGCAACTGCACGAACTCTTCGACCGTCTCGAGGCAGAACCCGACCGGACGGCATTCCGCCAGATGGCGCTGGAGGATATCGCCCGCTGGTTCGCCCGGCCCGAAGGCCTCACAACCCCGAGCGGCGTGCCACCGATCCCCCCTGGCAGCCCGATCGGTGCCGTGCCGCCGCCGGTCATCCCGCCGACCGCACCGTGAGAGCGGAAGAAGAGAGGGAAGGGAAGAGAGAGGAAGGAAGGAGAGAAGGAGAGAAGGAGAGAAGGAAAGAAGGAAGGAAGGAAGGAAGG
>CAYSYY010000238.1:0-5968 GCA_964435265.1 uncultured Gemmatimonadota bacterium | reverse complement strand
GGTAAAAAAGCCAGGGAGAAAGCCGGTAGTGATAAGATAGCCAACACTAAACCATCCCACCCCCTGGATGACTACCAGGGTAAATATGAAGATCCGGCATACGGAATCTTGAATATCAGGCTTCAAGGACAAGCGCTTGAGTTTGATTTTCACAATATTGTCTTACCACTGGAACATTTTCATTATGATAGGTTTGACACACCGGATGACCAGATTTACGGAAAATATTCGGTTAACTTTTCAATAAATCCGAAAGGGGACATACATACAGCAGTGGTTTCACTGGATGAATCGGAAGTTGCCTTCACAAAAATTCCCGATGAATCACTTTCAGATCCCGAAACCCTGATAAAATATGTCGGAAATTATGAATTGGCCGGTACGGTAATAGAGATAGCTTTGAATAATGCAGGAGTACTGATGGCAAAAATACCCGGTCAACCGATTTATACCTTAATTCCCTATAAGTTAAATGAGTTTACTTTCAAGGAGTTTTCTGATAACACCATTAAATTCGTTCTGGAGGGTGGCGAAGTTATAATGATGCAATCTATTTCTCCGGGTGGAACTTACGAGTATTTAAAAAAATGAGTATGGTTATTTATTGGTTCATTCGCAGGGTTTTTCCTGCAAGTTTACCATTGTATTCCCCCTGTTCGATGACAAGCTCGCCATTTACAAAAAGGTAAACGATACCTTCGCTATAGTGATTCGGATCCTTGAAGGTGGCCTTATCCTGAATGTTCTGGGGATCGAAAATCACCAGGTCAGCGATAAATCCTTTTTCTATCACCCCCCTGTCGGCCAATCCCAGCATCTTCGCAGGCTGAGAAGTAGCAGCCCGTATGGCATGTTCCATGCTGATGACCTTATCCTCAAGTACATATTTTCGTATTTTCCGGGTAAAAGCACCGAAATTCCGTGGATGGGGCATGCCCTCTCCCAGTGGCTGAACATGACCATCAGAACTGGTCATTACATAATCCTTCTTCATGAAATGGAGTACATCGGATTCACTCATATTGAATGATATTACTCCTGAGCTTCCATTCAGGACAATATGGATAGCCGATTCAACCACAGGTTCTCCTCGAAGCTCGCTGATCTCTGCAAGGGTTTTCCCGTTCAATGTACTGTCCCCGGCATATGAAATTATCAAAAGTGATTCAGGGCCACCTCTGTTCTCAATATTCCGTGCCATTTCTTCCCTGATCCGGGGCAGAAGGTCCTGATCCATAAGCCTTGCTTTCGTTTCACCATCAGCCTGCACCCAGCGGGGTAAAACCGCGGCTGAAAAACCTGTATTTGAAGCTGTATACGGATATTGGTCCGCCCATACATTAACTCCTCTATCCCTTGCATTCTCAATCATATCAGTGACCTCATCCGACAGTCCCCATACGGGTTTGCCCAGGGCTTTGAGATGGGAGATTTGTACCGGGATCCCTGCTGCTTCCCCTATGGATATTGCCTCTTCTATAGAAGCTATAAGTCCCACAGTAAAATTCCCTTCATCGCGAATATGGGAGGCATATATCCCATGAAATCCTTTCACTTCTTTGCTGAATTCTATGATTTCAGCGGTTTCGGCATAGCTCCCGGGTGCATAGAAGAGTCCGGTTGAAAAACCAGCTGCTCCACCTTTCATACCCATGGCAAACAGTTCTTTCATCTCATCCATTTCATCCCCTGAAGGGGCCCTGTTTTCCTGGCCCATGACAGTGTTTCTCACCGTGCCATGGCCTATCAGGTGAACAACATTGGGCCCGATTCCAATGGAATCAAGATGGTCAAAGTACTCCTTCACCCTGTATGTGCCACTTCCACAATTTCCGGTTACCACAGTGGTTACTCCCTGTTTAAGGTAATTTTGTGCATCTGACATCCCGGGCTGCATCAATCCCCTGTCACAATGGGTATGCATGTCGATAAAACCGGGGGAAATATATAAGCCGGTAGCATCAATCACCTTCGATTTACCGGGCTTGATCGTACCAATTGCCTGGATGATCCCGTCTGTGACCCCTATATCGGCAATAAAGGGTGCATCTCCACTACCATCATAAATGGTACCCCTGCTTATTACCACATCATACTCCCTGGAGCAGTGCAGGGTTGAAAATGCTATAATCAGCAGGAACAGCATATGCTTTTGTGTTTTTTTCATGCAGTCAAGATTTTAATCCCCACAAGGTGATTCCCAAAATGAATTCCATGTGGTTCGATAAAGTTATAAAAATGCTAACAATGTCTGAGTTTTTCATGCAATCATAGTATTTTGACATTTATGTCCATCTGTATATAGGATTCATACAAAGGGCAATGAATTTCTTTACCCTTATAATTGGAGACTCATTTAAAATTCTTATTTTACTTATCGTATCGAAACCACAAATGCTTCATTTTGTGCTATATTCGCAAACCAAAATTAATAATCATCAAACCTAAATTTTATTATTATGTTAAAGGAATTCAAAAGTTTTATCAGTAAGGGCAATGTAGTTGAAATAGCTGTAGGCCTTATCATGGCACTCTATTTTGGAGCCATTGTAAAATCTCTTGTAGATCATATTATTATGCCTCCCATAGGCATGTTGCTTGGAAATGTCGATTTTTCAAGTTTGAAAATCGTCCTTCTGGAAGCTATCGTAAGTGGTGACACCACCATACCTGAAGTCGCTATAAGTTACGGTATGTTTTTAAACACCATCATCACTTTCATCATTGTTTCATTCTGTATTTTCCTGGTAGTGAAAGGCTACAATAAAATGAAAGAAAGAATGGAGAAGAAAGAAGAAGAAGCTCCGGCTGCTCCCCCTGCCCCCTCAAAAGAAGAAGTCCTGTTAACTGAAATAAGGGACCTTTTAAAGAAGTAGTGTCCTGGTCACATTAATCCTCCTGGTGGAATTAGAATGGACTGGCACGGATTCATAATTAATTGAATAGAAGAAAATTATATTTAAGCATCATTGGCCTTTGCTTTACCGGAAGGGAATTTCTAAATACTGCAGTCCGTTGGTGCCATCTGCTGGATGATTATCCGGCAAAAGGATATGCAACGTAATCATCATCAAAAATCCATGAAACAAATGAAAAACTTATGGTTGCTCTCACTCGTGATCTTCCTTTTCAACGGATCCTGCATTCAGAAAGAAAAACCCGGCGAGGCCATTTGGGATACAATCATCACCGATACCATTCAGTACCATCCTGTACGGCTTGATATCAACGGTAATATCCTTCCCTGGTATGATCCAGATCCCGGAGTCTCATACGATACGGTTTTGATGCTTATCTGGAATTTCTGGAAGAAGCCCGCTGGACGATCAAGGAGAAGTATTTCAATTTTCCTCAATCTCATGACGACGGACGGGGCTTTGTGGTCGTCAATACCAATATCAGTTATCACCATCCTGCCTGTCTTGGCGATACTCTTAAGATTCGCACTTCTGTGAAAACCATCGGCAGTAAGAGCGCGACCTTCCTGCATGAAATTTATAAAGACGACATCCTGATTACCCATGCCGATGTCACATTTGTCATCATTGATCTGAAAACCGGTAAAGCAGTCCGGATTGAGGGTGAATGGCGAAGACAGCTGGAGGCTTTGCAGGAAGTCTAGAGCCCCGGACGAATCAGAATTTAATCACTAATTACATGCCGTTTTTAGTCTGAATAAGTTTCCTTATCGACGTAATTAAAACACCGACTGATAACACAATTATCACAAGATTGACAATCGTCAGCAGGACATTCTGTTTCGCTGCAAACATAAATTGGTTATTGACTGCAGCCCATAATGTCAGGATACTCATGAAAAGGGCAGGGATTCCAGCAAACAGCCAGTATCTGTTCTGCTTCTTTTTCAGATATACTGTGATAATAGATAGTGCCAACGCGGCTAATATTTGATTCACGGCACCAAACAGAGGCCAAAGGATCAATGCTCCTTTCCCATCAGTACCTGTCGAAAATGCCAGCAGAGCTGCCGTAATGACGACTACAGCTGATAGAAAGTATCTGTTTTTGAACTTACTCGACCAGCTTTCAGGAATAATTTCGTGAATAAAATAGCGCTGTAAACGGGTCGAAGTATCCAGACTGGTCCCGGCAAACGAAGCCACAAACACTCCCATAATAATCAAAGCTATCTCGCGCGGGATTCCTAATGAAGTAATCATATTGGACGATCCGATCACAAATGCCTGGACTTTCGAGCCCAATCCCTGGGCGGCTTCCCATGACGCATAGTGTTCATTCCAGGCAGCTAAACCGGTCAGCAGTTCACCATTTTTGGTAGTATATGCAATCCCGATCCCGGCAACTGTAGCGATAATTACAAACAACGAAAGAGCGCTTTCAGTCAGCATGCTACCGTAGCCGATTAATAAAGAATCTTTCTCATTCGAAATCTGTTTCGATGATGTTCCGGATGAAACCAGTGAGTGAAATCCTGATACCGCTCCACAGGCAACAACGATAAAAATAAAGGGAAAAAATGAAGGTGATCCCTCAGGACGTATCACAATAGCCGGTGCAATAATGCTAAAATCCGGAAACCGGATAGCGGTCGCAATGATACCAGCAAACAACAATGCCATTGCGATAAACAGCTGGTGTGAGTTGATATAATCCCGGGGTTGCAACAAGGTTTTCATCGGCAGAACCGAGGCAATAAATGCATAAATCAACAGAATCGCCGTCCAACTGCCAGTTGGTTGGATACCGGCAATAACCGGTATCCGGATGGGAATGTAGGTTCCTAAAACAACGGTTATGTACATCAATGTGACACCAATGATACTCCATTTCATTAGACTGGCATTTTTTTGATTGACTTTATAACCAATCCAGATAGCGATCGGAATTACTGAACCCGGAAACATATCGAAAATAATCGCGATGATCATCCCCAAAATCGATATAAACAGCCACAACAGCAGAAAAGCAATTACAAAAATTGAATACTTCGTCAGTTTATTGATGTATTTACCCGAAAAATTAGCAATGGTTTTCCCATCGTTGCGCATAGAAATTACCAGAGTGCCAAAATCATGCAGCCCGCCAATCAGGATACTGCCCAGAAATACCCAGAGCAGAGCCGGCAGCCATCCCCAGATGACCGCAATCGCCGGTCCAACAATCGGTCCTGTACCGGCAATAGAAGCAAAATGATGTCCAAATAATATTCCTTTCCGGGTCGGCTGATAATCGACACCATCATTCAGCACGACAGACGGAACCGGATTTTCTGCGTTTAATTGAAATATTCTTTTGGCAATAAACCTGCCATAAAACCGATACATCAAAATATATCCGGCAAAAGTGGCAAACATCAATAATATTGGTTTCATATCGGTTGGTTCCCTCAGCTAATCTTCGAGAGGTTTAAAAACTTCCGACAGGATTAGCAAAACAAACTCAGTTCTGCAATTGCGAATCACTATCAGGAAATCCTGTTGGTTCAGATTGTCCATATCCACTCATCATTTATGCGATTTGAAAATAATATCGGTAAAAATTCAATGCAATAAATTTTCGAAGCAATCGGAAGTCAAAGTCAGTCATCTACTTATTTCCATTGCACATTGTTCTTATTTTATTACTTTAACAGAGTCAGACAAAAACTTGGATTGTTGCCGAAAAGGAACTATCGATGACTCCAATTATAAAAAAAACCGAGTTGATTTCACTGGTCATCTTCGGGGCATCCGGCGATCTTACCCATCGGAAATTGATCCCGGCGCTCTTCAACCTGTACCAAAAGCAAAAACTGCCCGGTACTTTTCAGATCATCGGATTTGCCCGGCGAGAGTGGAATGATAATCTCTTTCGGAAAGGTCTTAAGGAAGGAATTAAAAATTTTGCACCGGAATCGTTTAATAAAGAGAAATGGAAATCCTTCAGCGATTCGATTCATTATTTCCGGGGAAATCTGGATGAAAGAGATGACTTCGCAAAACTCTCC
>CAYSYY010000237.1:0-5976 GCA_964435265.1 uncultured Gemmatimonadota bacterium | reverse complement strand
TGGAACAAGGGGGTCACGCCGGGGCACGACTATCCGGTCTTCAAGACCGATTTCCTCTCCCTGCTTTTTGAGGCCTTCGGCCAGTACTCCCTGGCCATCGGCGCCCTGCTGATCAGCATCTTCGTGGGCTGGAAGTGGGGGGTCGGCAACGCCGCAGCCGAGGTCGAGCTGGAGGGCACTCCCTTCCGCTTCCGCAAGCTCTGGTCGTTCCTGGTCCGCTACCTCTGCCCGGTGGTGCTGATCCTGATCCTGGCCAACAAGATCGTCGCGCTCATCAGCGGCCAGGGGATCTTATAGACCACGACTACACCGGATCCTCCGGCAGCTGGCGGCACCGGATTCATCCCTCCCTGAGGCCGTGACCCTGCGATCCCGGCCTTTTTCACAGGGTGCTGACCGCTGCTGCCGGACTCAGGCATCCCGGTGCCGAATAGACGCGAAGCCGACCGCAATAGCAAGGATCGCGAACCAGAGGAGCGGAGCCCACATGTTTGGAGGCACCATCTCACCGGCGCGATCCCAGATCGCGACACCGAGCCCTCCTACCAAGCCCCACGGGGGAAGAACAGGATAGCACAGCTGGTGTAGGGGCGTGACGTCGGCGAAGAGGCGGAGAGCGAAGAACACGATCACGATGGCCGGAGTGTATACGAACAGCCAGCTCAGCGGGCGGCGGGTGGTCAGAACCAGCAGGGAGGAGAGCAGGAAGATGTTGAGGTAGGAGAGGAAGACGACGGTCTGCTCGAGCGGCGGCAGGAAGCCAAGAGGAAGGCGATTTACCGTTACGAGAAGAGTGCTGAAAGCGATTCCGCAATAGTACGCCGCCAGTATAGCCAGGGTATATACGGCGGCGCCGATGAAGATCCGGTTGGCATAGAAACCGAGGCGCCCCGTCGGCTGACCTGAATACGACGGGTTCCTGAGTGGTTCACTATCCCGCCAGATGAGGTATCCCCAGATCCCGGCCAGGAGTGCCTTCACGATCCTCAAAGGCATGATGTCGGTCCAGAACGGTTCGCCAGGATTGGACAGAACCAGCTCCATGCGGTCACCATGCCGGATCAGGTAGGGGATATCGGTAAACACGTCCCACCATTCGGACAGGAAGTAGACCAGAAAGAGAAGCCCGATCAACCACCAGTTCCGCCGTAGGAGGAGCTTTATTTCTTCGAACAGAACGGACAGTCGAGTAGGCGGATCATGCAGTATGGCGACGGCCGGCATGGTCATGCATCCCGATGCCGGGTAGCTGCGAGACCGACGGCGGCTGAGAGGATCGCGAACCAGATAACCGGTGCCCATGAGGCGGGAACCGCCGAGGCTCTTTCCATCTCGGCAAGACTCAAACCGAGACCCGCGATCAGCCCGTGGGGGGGGAGGATGGTCCAGCCCAGGATCGCGGCCGTGAAGCTTCCGGGCAGGATGAGGAGGACCTGCACGGCGTAGAGGATGACGCCGATCAGCAGACCGATCAGGAGCCAGAAGGCCGGGCGGTCCGACGTCAGGGCGGCCAGCGTAGCAGCCAGGTACCAGTTGAAGTAGCCGAGGAATCCGACCAGCCAGGGGAAGGAGAGCAGCCACATACTCCCCCCCTGGGTATCGACGTTGCTGACGAGAGTTAAGAAAGTGACGGTCAGGTAATAACCGGCAATGATGACGATCCAGTAGATCACCGCCCCGGCTGAGACCCGACTGAGGTGAAAGACAGGTCGGGAGACCGGCCGGCTCCAGCCGGTGCTTCGGCACCCGGGGAATTCCCCCCACCAGATCCGCAGCCCCCAGGCCGCCGGGATGACGCCCAGGAGGATCGTCCAGAGTGAATATCCCAGCCAGGGCGACTCGGCACTGTACAAGATCGTGGCTTCAGCCATGAGCCTGAGGTGGAAGACGCCGAACCAGGCCCAGACCAGAAAGATGGTAAGAGAGTAGAGAATGAGTTCCCACCAGTATCGCCGGAGGAGAAGGCGGAGTTCGCTCCCCAGGAGGGTGAGGAATCCCGCCGGGTGGTGAGAGAGGTGGAGGGAAGCCGTGCCCATGACTTTATGCCCCCCTTCGGAAACGGCTTATGAGCACGACCGCTGCGGCAAGGATGAGAGTGCTCCCGAGCATGATCAGGATGTCGGGCCGCCAGCGGGGATCGGTGAAAGGACTGCCCACCAGGGCCAGGCCGGAGAACAGTACCAGGAAGACGATCCGGAAGATCGCCACGAGGACTTCGCTTTTCAGCATCTGAGCCGTGGTGGCCAGCAGGACGAGACCGACCGGCAGCCAGACGAAGAACCACCGTTCGGGGCGGCGCAGGAGCAGGGCGAGGCAGGTGCCGAGCAGGTAGGCGTTCACCACACCGAGGCCGGAGACGATCCAGCTGCTGCCGTAGAGCAGAGAATTCGTATACCAGTTCGCGCCGGGGTGGATGATCGCGCTCACCACCGCGCCCGTGATCCAGAATACGGTGAGGGTGGCGAGCAGGAGGACCAGACCGGCGGCGGCCCGCACGCCCTGATGGAGCGTGCGGTCGACGGGGTAGGCGAGGAGCGCTTCCCGCGAACCCGGTTGGAAACCGTCCCAGATCCGGATGGCCCAGAAGACCGCGAGGCAGGAGAAGATGAACGCGCCGGGGAAACCCGGCCCTCCGATGGCCAGGATGTCCCGGGGGAGTGCGGCATCCGCTCTCAGGATGAGGAACTGATAGCTCCAGACCACCCCTCCGAAGATCAGAAGGTCCCACCGGTAGCGGGTGATCACTGTTCGGGCGTGGGTGAGGAACAGCATCCCCGGCCTCGGGATCGATCGCGGGAGGGCGACGGTCATGGCTTCAGACCTCCCGCCGGAGCCGGCTGACCGGAACGAGCAGGGTGACGAGGAGAAAAGTCCAGATCAGCACGGTGGTGACCGCGGGCAGAACCGATGTCATACCCTCCCAGGTGTCGGTCGGGGGCAGGTTCCCTGACGCCAGGGCCAGCCCCGACATAAGCCCGTGTGGCTGGCCGAAGAGAAAACCGAGGGCATCCGGCAGGATGGGGATGTTCGCTCTGACCGTTAAAAACGTCAGCAGGGGTATGACGACCAGAATCCCGCCGAAGAACCAGAGTTCCGGCCGTCTGAAGAGCAGGGCGAAACAGCCGGCCAGCAGGTAGGCGTTCACGATCCCGATCAGGGAGATGATCCAGCCGCCACCACGGAGATCGGGATTGGAGAACCAGCTCATGCCGGGGAAGAAGATCTCGATGAGCACCATCCCCGCCAGCCACATCCCGATGAAGCAGGCGAGGTAGAGAGAAAGGCCGGCGGCGAGCCGCACGATCAGGTGCGCCGATCGCTCCACCGGGTAGGAGTGGAATGTCTCCCGGCTCCCCGGTTCGAGATCGTCCCACACCCGGAAAGCCCAGACGGCGGTGATGAACATGAAGATGAAGCCACCGGCAAGGGAGAGACCGCCCTGGGTGGAGAGCGCCACGGTCGGTGGCATCTCCTCCGCCGTCAACCAGGCCGCCAGCTGATAGAACCAGGTCACGAGCCCGATCACCACGAGAATACCCCAGTGGCGGGCGAGCAGGACCCGGAGGTGGTTCATGAAGAGGGTGCCCGGCGCGGGGCGGGCCGGCAGGGCGAGGGCGGTCATCGTTCCCGCTCCCGGCCGGCGAGCAGGGAGACGGCCGCTTCTTCGAGACCGAGGCCGGAGACCTGCCGGACGGTGGCGCCGGACCCGGCCAGACCGCTCGCGACCGTTCCTTCCTCACCCCAGATATCCAGGGCCAGCTCCGGAGCCGAGCCGTTGCACCGCACCACCGACGGGCCGAGCGGTTCCGGAACCGCCCAGCCGGCGGGGACCTCGATCCGGTAACGCTTCAGGAGGATGTGCAGGGCGGTTACTTCGCTCTGGGCGAGGAGGGTTCCCGCGCGGATCACCCCCAGGTGGTCGGCCAGCTTCTCCAGTTCCTGGATGTGGTGGGTCGAGGCCAGCACGGTGGTGGGGGTTTCGGCCAGGTGCGCGGCCACGAGCTCGATGACCCGGTCGCGGATCACGGGGTCGAGGCCGTCCATCGGTTCGTCGAGCAGGAGCAGCGGCGGCCGGTGGGCCAGGGCCATTACCAGCTGCACCCGGCGGGCTTCCCCCTTCGAGAGCTTCTGGAACCGCTTCCCGAGGTCGATCTCCAGCCCGCTGATGAGAGCGGCGGCATAGGCGTCGTCCCACGAGGGGTAGTAGACGGCGTGGTGAGAGAGCAGGTGATCGATTCGCATCCACTCGTACCCGGGGATGCGCCCCTCGGGTACATAGCCGATCTGGGCGCGGACCATGGGGCCGTCCGCGATCGGGGAGAACCCGAAGACCGCGGCCGAGCCCCCGTCTGCCCGCACCAGATCCAGCAGGATCTTCATGGTGGTGGTTTTGCCCGAACCATTGGGCCCCACCAGCAGGTAGACGGCACCCTCCGGGACGGTGAGATCGAGGCTCTCCAGGGCCCGGTTCTTCCGGTAGTACTTGCGCAGTCCCCGGGCGAGAACGGCCGGGTGCTCGGGGTCGATGATCACGGGGAGGGGAGAGCTCATCGGTCGGATCCCTTCTTGCCCACCTGGTCCGCCGTATCGGGGTCGGCGGCAGCGGCGGCTTCGATTCGTTCCAGGGCGGAGATGAGTTCCGCGCGGTTCAGGCCGTGGCGGAAGGCGTCGCGCAGGGCCCGATCGGCCACCTGGCGGGAGAGGATTGCGCGTTCCCGCTCGGGGCGGGCGGTTCCGGCCACATAGGTGCCCTGCCCGCGGCGCACATAGGTCAGACCCTCGCGCTCCAGTTCACGCCAGGCCTGCTGGACGGTATTGGGGTTGACACGCAGTTCGGCCGCGAGCTGGCGTACAGAGGGGAGTGGCTCATCGGGCGCGAGTGTCCCGACCGCCAGCCCGCGGCGCACCTCATCCATGATCTGCACGTAGATCGGCCGGGTGTCAGCGGGATCGATGAGGAAGACGATCGGCATGGGCGGGTCCTCGAAAGCCTCCTCGGTACCAGTTCCCGGCGAGGCTCACATCGGATTTAGTGTATTAGTTAACCCACACACTAAGACACCGGGCCTGAGAGGTCAAGTCTTTTTTCAGAGGAAGAGCAACGCCGGGATGCCGGGGAAAGACCTTTCCGCTAAAACCGGGCGCGCCAGAGGAAATAGATGCTCAGAACGCCGAAAGCGAGGTTCCCCGCCCAGGCCGCCAGCATCGGGTCGAGGTCGCCGTTGTAGCCGAAAGCCTGGCCGGTGCGCATCCCCACGTAGTAGGTGAAACAGATTACGATGCTGGTGGTGAAACCGACCGCCAGGCCGGTGCGGCGGCGGGTCGCCGCCAGCGCCCCGCCGAAGAGTACGATGATGAGGTTGGCGAAGGGCAGGGCGACCTTCATGTGCAGGTCCACCAGCGGCCGCGTGATCAGCCGGCCCCGTTCGCGGCCGCGGCGCACGTGCGCGAGCAGTTCTGCGAATCCCATCTCCTCCGGATCGGTCCGGCCGGCGGAGAGTTCGTCGGGGCTCAGACCGCCCAGTCCTTCGGTCCAGGTGTCGTGGCGGCTGAACCGTTCCCCCCCTTCCACCCACTCCCTGACGGTGACGTCCTGCATCAGCCAGCCTTCGTCGTCGCGGTAGCTCAGGCGTTCGGCCTGGATCACCCGGCTCACCCGGGTTCCGGTGGTGGTCGAGAGAGTTGCGTTCTGACCGGCCCGGGCGGCCGAATCCCAGTTCCGTACGAAGAGCAGGGTCCCCCCGCCCAGGTCGAGGGTGCGGTTCACCGTTTCGGTGCGCGAGATATCTCCCTGTTTCTTGATATGCTTCCGCCAGACCTGTCCCATCAGGGTGTTGGTCCGGGGCACCACCGTTTCGCTTACCAGGAAGGATAGCCCGGTCACCAGGACCGCCAGCAGGGCGAAGGTGCGGATGGGGCGGTAGATGCTCACTCCCGACGCCTTGATGGCGATGATCTCGTTCGAGCGCACCAGCC
>CAYSYY010000236.1:0-6003 GCA_964435265.1 uncultured Gemmatimonadota bacterium | reverse complement strand
TGTGGTACTCATCCGGTGCGATGTATTCCAGCGTCAGGCTCTCGCTGGTCGTCTCGTTGGTGACGACGACCACGGCATCCTCGACCGGATCGCCCGAGGTGAACGGTGACCAGAAGTTGTCGGGGTCGGTCACGGCGTTCTCGTAGATGAAGAAGGTGGGCCAGGAGAAGTATCCGACGATCTCCCACTGACCGGTCTCCTCGTTTTTCTTCACATCACAGCCGTTCGAAACGGCCAGTATCAGGCCGAAGGCGACGGCCAGGGCCAGAATGCGCTTCATACCTACCTCCCGGTTGCAGGTGCTTCCGTCTGAGACCGCGACAATGTAGCAGGGCCTGATATCCCGGGCAATCCGAACAATCATCCGGTGGGTAACAACGGCATCGGGGGTGGTATGTACACTGATCCCCGGGGACCGGGGTGTCTCCGGTCCCGGGGGAACGGAAAGGGCATCTCATGGAATTTCTGCAGACGCTGCCGATCTGGTGGGTCGCCGTCATCATCTTCCTGATGCGCCTGATCGACGTGCCGATGGGCACTTTCAGGACGATCTCGGTCGTGCAAGGACAGATGAAACTGGCCGTCGTCCTGGGCTTCTTCGAGGTCACCATCTGGGTGATCGCGATCTCCCAGGTCGTAGTGCAGATCGAGTCCCATCCCTTTCTGGTGATCTTCTACGCCGGAGGTTTCGCCGCCGGCAACGCCCTCGGGATCTTCCTGGAACGCCGGCTCTCCCCCGGGATGTACACCATCCGTATCATCTCGTCGGCCCGGGCCGCCGAGATCGTCCAGGCCCTGCGCGACCGGTGTGCGATCCTGGCCCGCCTGCCGGGCGAGGGACCGGACGGCCCCGTGACCCTGATCTACCTCACTACTCTCCACCGGGAGATCACCGGGGTCCTGGAAACGGCCCGGAGGGTGGACCCGGACATCTTCTTCCTCGTCGAGCGTGTCCGCGGCTGGAGCGAGAACCTGCGACCGATCGCCAATCCGACCGGCTGGCGCGCCGTCCTGAAGAAAAAGTAGGGTCGGATCCGGCAGCCACCCCAATAACGTCGGATCCGGGTGCAACCCGATGGGCCGGACCGTTGTATTCTGATATGAGATGGATATCCCACGCGACAGACGCGAGGTGCGGCGCGAGAAACGAAGACGGATCGTGGCCTGGAGCCTGCCGCCGGTTCTGGGCGCCGGCCTCGTGCTCGCGGTCGCCGTCGGCGTGCCCGGCCGGGAGAACCCGGTCACCGAACGCTTCGCCGTGCCGCTGCCGCCGGCTCTGCCCGACAGCGTATGGATGGGACGCATCCACACCTGGGCCGAAAACTCGCCGCCGCTCAGCAGTCTGCTGGTCTCGTGGCGCGACTCCCTCATCGTGGAGCACTACGCCCGGGGCATGACCGCCCGCACCGGGGTGAACGTCAAATCGGTATCGAAGAGCCTCCTTTCCGCCCTCGTCGGTATCGCCCTGGAGAAAGGCTATCTGGACAGCCTGGAACAGCGGGTGGCCGATCTGCTCCCCGAGTACTTCACCCCCGACACCGATCCCCGCAAGCGCGAGATCACCCTGCGCCACCTCCTCACCATGTCGAGCGGGCTCGAGGGCACCAGCTTCGACGACTACGACGCCTGGATCGCGAGCCGCGACTGGGTGCGTTACGTGCTCGACCGGCCGGTCCTCAGCTCTCCCGGCCGCCGGATGGTTTACTCGACCGGGAACACCCACCTGCTCTCGGTGATCCTGACCCGGGAAACGGGGATGAGCACCCTGGCCTTCAGCCGCCGCCACCTCTTCGAGCCCATGGGGATCAGCCTGCCGGCCTGGGATCGCGATCCGCAGGGCTATTACCTGGGCGGCAACAACATGCATCTGACCCCGCGTGACCTGGTTGCGATCGGACGGCTCTACCTCGACGGGGGATCGTACGACGGGCGACAGCTGGTCAGCGCACACTGGATCGAAGAGTCACTCACGCCTGCTGTCGGCGGCGGCCGCTCGGGGTACGGATACCTCTGGTGGTACCGCCGCGTGGGAGGCCGCGCGGTCCACTACGCGGTCGGATACGGGGGACAGTACATCGTTCTGGTGCCCGATCTGGACCTGATCGTGGTCATGACCACCGCGCTCACGAACCGCCCCCGCGGTACTACCCGTCCCCCTGTCTTCTCCCTGCTCTCCGGCACCGTGCTCCCCGCGATCAGGGACCGGCTGCGTCATGAGGAAGCGGCGGCACTGGCCGCCGCCGCGGCCCTGGCGCCCGTGGCTCCGCCCGATGAGGCGATCCTCGGCCGGTACTTCCCGCGAGCCGGAGCCGGAGCGCCGGGACACTGAATCCGCCCGCTGTCGTTCCCCGGTCGAGAGCGCATCCCGGGACCCGGAGTAGCACTGGCCGGGACACCGGCCGGGTCTGCATATTGAGCCCGACCGTGAGAACTCCGATGCCTGATCCCTTCGCCGACATACGCGATCGACTCGGCGGCCGCGAACCCCGCCGGGCCGATCTGACCGGGCGGATCCCGGCGGCCGTGGCGGCGGTGCTCGTCGAGGGGCAGACCGGTCTGGAGATCCTGCTCATCAAACGCAGCGAGCGCGACGACGATCCCTGGTCGGGGCAGATGGCTCTGCCCGGCGGCCGCCGGGAACCGGGTGACGAAGATCTGCTCGCCACCGCCGTACGCGAAACGCTTGAGGAAACAGGGGTCGAACTGGCCCGGGGCTGCCTTCTGGGCGAACTCGACGACCTGAGCCCGGGAATCGTGCACCTCCCCCCAATCCTGGTCCGCCCCTTCGTCTTCGGTCTGTCGGAACGTCCGCCGGCCCGGGCCCGGGCCGAGGTTGATCTCGTGCTCTGGGTGCCCCTGCACGATCTGAAGGACCGCCGCGTAGAGGAGGAAATCCGGATGGGGAACAGGCGTCTGACCGCCCCCGGTTACCGGATCGGCGCGCATATCGTGTGGGGACTGACCGAGCGGATGCTCACCCCTTTCCTGAACCTGCTGGATCTCCCCCCGCCGGAGAGGACGACATCATGATCCGTCGTCCACGCTGCACCCGCTCCCCGGACCGGCGATGATCCCGGCGATCTTCGCTCCCGTCTTGTCGCGGCGGTAGAGGCCGGGGGTGAAGCGGGCGGCGGTGAACACCGGACCGTCCACGCAGGCCCGCTCCCCCGACGGGGTCGAGCACTTGCCGCAGATGCCGATCCCGCAGCTCGTCATCCGTTCCACCAGGTAGTGAATGTCCTCAGGCGGGGCATGGCGGCGGGCGATCGGGTCCACCCCGGCCATGGCCGCCTCGGGACCGCAGATGTAGAAAGCTGCTCCCTCGGGGGGATCCCGTTCGAGGACCTGATCCAGCAGTTCCGTCACCAGGCCGGGTAATCCCAGGGAGCCGTCGTCGGTGGATACCTCGACCGGTCCCAGGGCGCGCAGCTCATCCAGGTAGACCAGCTCGGCGGCGGTGACGGCTCCCAGCACGATCCGCTTCGCGCCCGCATGGCGCCGCACGGCGTGATGGATCGGAGCGATCCCGCAGCCGGCGCCGACGAAGATGACCTCGCGGTCGGCCGGCAGGTCGAAGGGCCGGCCGTAGGGACCGCGGACACGCACCACGGCGTTGGGGGCGAGTTCGAAGGCTCGGGCGGTCATGCGCCCGACCCGGCGCACGATCAGCTCGAGACCGTCCCCGCACGAGGCGACCGAGAAGGGTTTGGCCAGCCCGGTACCCAGCTTGAGGAAGACGAACTGCCCTGTCCGGGCCTCCAGATCCTGGTGAAAGCGGATCCGCCGCAGGTCGGGGCCGTAGTCTCGAACCTCGACTACGGTGAAGGGGCGGTACTCCATGAGCATGCGGTTCAGGGTGAGTTCAGCCGCTTCGTCGGTCCCCCGCGCCAGATCCTCTTCGAGCCGCTGGAAGTAGGTGCGGATCCCTACGCCATCGAGCCCGGCCAGCGAGGACCCGATGGCGTAGAAGCAGGTGGGATCGATCGCGTCCAGCCGCCGGATGTCCTCCGCTCCGCGGATCCCGCCCATGACCATGAGGGGCACCCCGGTCACCGCCCGCAGCCGGCGGACGGTGCGTTCGGCCACGGGGAAGACCAGCGGGCCGGAGAGCCCGCCGAAGCCGTTGGTGAGCTCGGGATTGGGACCGCCGAGGGAATTGATGGCCGACAGGGCGTCGGCGCCGGCGCCGACCGCGGCCAGGGCCACCTCTTCGAGCCGGGCCACCCCGGCGTTGAGCTTCACCACCAGGGGCAGGGCGGTGACTCCCCTGACCGCGGCCACGATCCCGGCCACTGAGTCGGGATCGGAACCGATTAGGATGCCGCCTTTCTCCACATGCGGGCAGGAGAGATTGATCTCGATGCCGTCCACATCCCCCGCCGCATCGAAGGCGGCCGCGGCGCGGGCGAAACCCTCCTCGCCGCTCTCCCCGATCTGGGCCAGCAGGAACACATCGGGGGGGGCGGATGTGCGCAGAGCCCGGAAGCTCGCCACCATCGGCTCCAGCCCCGGATTGGCGTACCCGACGGCATTCCACAGCGCCTCGGGCGCCGGCTGGCTGAGGATATCCTCGTCGTACCCCGCACGTGGTTCGAGGGTGGTGCTCTTGCCGGTGAAGAAACCGAGCTGGGGGATGTGCTCGAGCATCCAGCGGGCGGTGTCGTCGTTGGTGGCGATCACGCCCGACGGGAACCCGAACCGCCCGCGCACCTCTTTCCCGAGCAGGGTGTATGGCACCGCTCTCTCCTCCCTTTCCCTGGACACGTGTCCGGGATGTCCCTCAGGCGTTCCGGACCGCCAGGGCGCGGGCGATGTCGTCGAGAACCTCGAGGGCCGCGGCCGGCGGATCGCCGGCCGCGGTGATCGCCCGGCCGACGACGAGCAGGGACGAACCCGCCGCGACCGCGCGCCCCGGGCTCATGACCCGTTTCTGATCGGCTCCGGCGGGGGTGGCGGTCCCCTGGATGCCGGGGGTGACGAACATGAAGCCCGGGCGCAGCTCACCCCGCAGGGCGTCCAGATCGGCGGCGGAACAGACGATCCCGTCCAGTCCGGCGTCCTCGGCGAGCCGGGCCAGGCGCAGCACCTGGTCTTCCACCCGCCCCGGCACCCCGCATTCGGCGTTCAGGATGCCCTCGTCGATACTGGTCAGCACCGTCACGGCGATCACCCGGGGCCGGGACGCGCCGCCGCCGGTCGCGCTCTCGACCCCCTCGCGGGCGGCCTCCAGCATCGCCCGCCCCCCCGCGGCGTGCACGTTGAACATCGCCACCCCGAGCCCGGCCGCCGCCCGGGCCGCTCCCCGCACCGTGTTCGGGATATCGTGGTATTTCAGATCCAGGAAGACCCCGCTGCCGTGTTCGCATACCAGCTCGACCACCGCGGGACCAAAGCGGGTGAACGATTCCTTCCCGACCTTGAAGAGTCCGACGTACGGGCTCAGCAGCTCGAGCCGCCCGCGCACGGCCGGAAGGGTGTCAAGGCCGTCGAGGGGCAGACAGACCATCGCCCGCGCCGCTTCCCGTTCCGGTGACAGCCGGCTCACGCTCCCGCTCCTTTCCGCGGTGGCTCAGGGGCGGCCCGGTTCACGGCTCGACCTGCCGGGGGAAACCGTGTCGCTCTCCCCAGCCGAAGGGATCGGCCCGCCAGGCGGTGAGCAGGGCGAGTTGCTCTTCGCCGAGACCGCCGCTCTCGCGGGCGACCGCGAGCAGCACCTCGAAGGTCAGCAGCGAACGCACCGTGCAGGGCGGATCGAGTCCGGCGAAGGCCTCGGCGGCCTTGTCGAGACCGTAGCTGAAGATGGCGAAGCAGTGCTCGCAGCGTCCGGAGGCCTCGCGCACCGCCTCGACCGCCCGGGCCGAACTGCCGCCGGTCGAGATCAGATCCTCGATCACCACCACCCGCCGCCCCTCCAGATCGCCGGCGGCGTCGATCCCCTCGATGCGGTTCTTCAGTCCGTGCGACTTCGGCTTGTCCCGGATGTAGATTAAAGGTAACTCCAGG
>CAYSYY010000235.1:0-6032 GCA_964435265.1 uncultured Gemmatimonadota bacterium | reverse complement strand
CCCGGACGGAGCCGGCCCCCGGCTCAGGGGAAGCACCCGCACCCGACCTGGTGCAGTCGCAGGCCGACGCCCCGCCGTGCTACAACTGCGGGAGCATCATGGTGCGCAGCGGATCGTGCTACAAGTGCCTCAACTGCGGCGCCACCAGCGGCTGCAGCTGATCCCCGGGATCAGCCCCCGGAGCGCGCTCTTTCGGCCCACACCGCGGTGACGACGGCGCCGATATAGAACGTCTGGGCGATATAGAACACCCAGATCATCAGAATGAGCAGGGAACCGGCCGCACCGTAGAAGGTACTGGCGGTGCTGTACCTGAGGTAGACGCTCAGCAGGAGCTTCCCGATCACGAACAGGGCGGCGGTCAGGGCGGCCCCGGGGAGGAGGACGCGCCAGGCCATCCGGCCTCTCGGCAGCAGCCTGAAGATGAGCACGATGAGGAGCCAGGCGGCGGCGAAGGAAAGGGCCGTATCGCCGACGTTTAATAAGGTGGCGGAGAAGGCCGGGATGAGTCGGGCGGTCAGGGAGAGGAACGCCGTGGCCACCATCTGGAGGAAGAAGAGGACGACGAGGAGCAGCTGGATCACCAGGGTGAAGAGCAGGGCGAACCAGCGGCCGAGCACCATCTCCCCGACCGGTTCGATCGGCTCGGAGGTCCCCCAGAGGCGGTTCAGCGTCCGGCGCAGGTGGTTGAACATCGAGGAGGCGGTGTAGAACAGGATCGCCATGCCGAACAGCGAGAAGCCCCACCCCGAATCGGAGGCGGCGGCGGCGACGATGCCCTGGACGGTCCGGGCGGTCCGCTCGCCGGCAACCGACACCAGGGTCATGAACACGTCGTTGCGGGCCGCATCGGCGCCGAAGACGGCCCCGAGCAGAAGGAGCGAGAAGTAGATCAGAGGCGCCACCGAGACCATGACGTAGAAGGCCAGGGCCGCCCCCATCTGCCAGACGTCCTCCGCCTGATGGCGGCGCAGCGCCTGTCGTGCGACCTCTCTCAGCGTGCCCCTGACCACGACAACCTCCCTCTCCGCGGATCGTCCCCGGGCCTCACCCGGCCCGGCGGCACCCTCCGGCCCGATCCGGCGTTCCCATCCTACAGCACCATCCCCGTCCGGGGGAATCACCCTGGTGCGAGCGGCCCGGTCTGATACAATGGACGCCGTGAAGAGAACACCGGGAGGAAAGCCGCCGACGCCGGACAGGATGCAGCGCCGCTCGAATATCACGTTTGTCGCGGGACAGGGCACCAGCCATAGGCCACCTGAGGGAGAAAACGCCATGTCTGACAGAACCACGCGGAACCATGTCCGGCCGGTCGTCGCCGCCTCTATCCTGCTGGCGGTGATCGCCGGTCTGCAGGCCGGCTGCGCCTCGGGCGCCGCCGGGAGGGGGGGAACCGCCTCTGCTCCCACGCAGGAGGAGACCGCCGCGCCGTCACCCGAGTTCGCCGGCACCTGGAAAGGCCCCTTCACCATCGGCATGGGCGGTGGGGACGTGGTCCTGATCCTCGAGCGGTCGGGGGAATCCCTCACGGGATCGGTCACCGTGGCCTTCGAAGGCGAAACGCTCTATGGCACGATCTACCGCCAGACCTTCGAAGGGACCGGCTGTGACTTCTGGGTCACCCTCGATGTCTACGACATCCACATGACGGGCCGGATCGAAGAGGGGCACCTCAAGGGGGATCTGCGGGTATTCATGGAGAGCGAGGCGGTCGACGGCGGGAGCTTCATCCTCAGGAAAGGATAGAGCTCTTCGGCCGCGCTCGGGGCGATCCCCTCAGACGAGCGCTTCCCCCTGGATCTGATCCGCGAGTTCGCGCCCGAGCGAGATATCGCGTCCGTCCAGGAGAATGGTCACGGTATCCGGGTCCCCCTCCTCCTCCTCTTCTTCCGCCTCCGTGCCGTCCGCCGTGACTTCGATCCCGACGATCACCCCCGGCCTCAAGCCCAATCCGGCCAGTTCGGTGAGCCTCTCCGGATCCTGGGTGAGCAGGCGCGAGATCCGGAAGCGGGTTCCGGGTCCGGCCCGGGAGAGCCGCAGACTGGGGGTCTGCGGGAGTTCGCCCTCGGGGGTGGGGATTGGATCGCCGTGGGGATCGTGGGTGGGGTGCCCGAGCAGGGCGTCGAGCCGTTCCACGAACCGGTCGGAAACGGCGTGTTCCAGGATCTCCGCTTCCTCGTGGATCTCGTCCCAGGTGTACCCCAGATGCTCGACCAGAAGGGTCTCGATGAGGCGGTGCCGGCGCACCAGGCGCAGCGCCTCGGCCGTTCCCGCCGCGGTCAGGGTCACGCCGTAGTACCGCTCGTGGTTCACCAGCCCCAGCTCGTGCAGCCGTGCGAGCATGCCCGAGACGCTGGGCGGTGACACCCCGAGCCGTTCGGCCAGGTCGCGGGTCGAGACCGGCCGGGCACCGGTCAGGGTCCAGATCGCCTTGAGGTAATCCCCGACCGATTGCGAGACGGCCGGCTTGCCGGGATCGCTGTTCGCCATGCTCGATACGGTGCGCGCGCACCGGCGCGGCGTCAAGCGCCAAGGCGCCCGGTTCCGCTTGCCCCCGATCCCGGGATATGCGAAAAAGAGAAGCGGCGGGGCGATACTATCCCGGATCGGTAGAGACCGGGGAACAGCCGGGAGAACGAGGTGGAAACCAGGGAGATCACTCCGGACTACACCCAGGGGCATCTGGTCGTGGCGGCGATCCGCGTGCTCGAACACCGCGGGGGCAAGCCGCCGACCATGGAGGAGGTCGGGCAGCTCCTGGGGATCTCGCACGAGGTGGTGGGAGCGGTGGCCCGCGCCCTGGCCGCGCGGGGGATCGTGAAGATCCATATGACACCGTTCGACACCCGGGTCGAGGCGGCCGACCACACCGCCCTGGAGGAACTGCCCCGGGAGGGTACCGGCGCCGCCATGCAGTCCGAGCTCGATGCCTTCCAGAAACGCCGGCAGGAGAAGCAGGAGAAGATGGAGCAGTTGCTGGGCGGCGGATACCAGAAGAAGAAGGCCGAGAAGCACGCCGGTCTGGACGCCCAGCTCAAGGAGTGGCAGAAGAAGCGGGCCGTCAACCCGTTCGCTTCCGGCGGGGCCGCGGAGAGTGACGGGAGCGACGCGGGGGACGGGACCGAACCGCCGGGCGGAGTCGGGGAGGGATCGCAGGAGGAGAGCGAAGAGGGGAACTGAAGGCAGGTGAAACCGACCGCAAAATGAGCGTTCCCATTCCCCGGACGAATCTCTATACTGCCCCCGCACAAAAGGGGGCGTGCCGCCGCTTCCTCCCGACACCCGACCGCGCGGCCGCCCCGGGAATGATCGGAACCACCGGATACGGCAGCAGAGATCTCGACAGCGCATGATTCTGGACAAACATCCCCTCCGACTGGCCGTCTCGCTCTTCCTGTTCCTGATGATCGTCTGGCTGCTCGCGTCGGGGCACTACACCGTCCTGCTCATCGGCTTCGGGGCGGGCTCGTGCGCCTTCGTCGTCCTGCTCAGCCGGCGGATGGGCACCCTGGATTCCGAAGCTATGCCGGTCCATATGCTGCTGCGGGCCCTGGGCTACGTCCCGTGGCTGATCGGCGCGGTCTTCCGGGCCAACCTCGACGTGGCCCGGCGGGTTCTGAGCCGCCGGCCGGAGCTGAGCCCCCGTATCTTCGACGCTCCGGCGTCGCAGCGGACCGATCTCGGCCGCGTGCTGTTCGCCAACTCCATCACCCTGACCCCCGGGACCGTCTCGATCCGGGTCCATCCCGACCGTATCACGGTCCACGCCATCGCCGCGGAGGTCGCCGAGGAGCTGCTCAACGGTGAGATGGACCGGCGGGTGACCCGCATGGAGGGTGAGGTCTGATGGTGAGCATGTTCGGAGCGGCGATGATCGCCCTGCTGGTCTGCATGGTCCTGACCCTGACGCGGGCCTTTCTGGGTCCGACGGTCTTCGACCGAATCCTGGCGGTGAACAGCTTCGGCACCAAGACGGTGCTGGTGATCGCCCTGTTCAACTTCCTGACCGGCCGGCCGGAGTTCCTCGATCTGGCCATGGTCTACGCTCTGATCAATTTCCTCGGCACCGTGGCCGCCATGAAGTTCGTCCGCTTCGGGAACCTCGCGGGGATGGAGGAACCGGGTTCGGAGGAGGTGTTCTGAGGGTGGCGGCGGTCCTGGACGTCATCAGCTGGGTGCTCCTGCTCACCGGGGCGTTCTTCGTCATCACCGGCGGGACCGGGCTCGTGCGCCTGCCCGATTTCTACACCCGGGTGCATGCGGCCGGAATGACCGACACTCTCGGTACCTGGCTCATAATGCTGGGGCTGATCGTGCAGGCCGGCTCGTTCCTGGTGGCGGTGAAGCTGCTGATGATCCTGTTCTTCCTGCTCATGACCAGCCCTCTCTCCAGCCACCTGCTCACCAAGGCGGCCTGGCTGGACGGGCTCCCGCCCTGGACCGGCCGCGGAACCGGCAAAGGGACCGAGGGAAGGGACGCGGCATGATCATGCTCGTCCATATCGTCCTCTTCTTCTTCCTGGCCGCGGTGGCGGTGGTCGTGATCCGGACCCGCGACCTCTTCGCGGCGGTGATGCTGGCGGGTATTTTCAGCCTGCTCTCGGCCACGCTGTTCACCGTCATGGATGCGGTGGACGTGGCCTTCACCGAGGCCTCGGTCGGCGCGGGGATCTCCACCATCCTGATGCTCGGCACCCTGGCCCTGACGACCCGGCGCGAGAAACCCGAGTACAACCGGCCCCGTCCCCTGGCCCTGCTGGCGGTCCTTTTCACCGGCGCGGTGCTCATCTACGGCACCCTCGACATGCCGCGCTACGGCGATCCCGATGCCCCGATCCACCACCATATGGCCCCCCGCTTCATCGAGGATTCACCGCTCGAGATCGGGATCCCCAACGAGGTCACCTCGATCCTGGCCTCGTACCGCGGCTACGATACCTGGGGGGAGACCACCGTGATCTTCGCCGCCGCGATCGGGGTCATGCTCCTGCTCGGGGCCTCGCCGGGCGTGCGCGACCGGCTGCGGCGCTCAGCCGACGGCACCCTGCCGGGAGGCCGGGCATGATCCGGCACGTCATCCCCCGGGCGATGGGCAAACTGCTCATCCCCCTGATCATGCTCTTCGCCCTCTACGTGCAGTTCCACGGCGACTACGGTCCCGGAGGCGGCTTCCAGGCCGGGGTGATCTTCGGAGCCGGGATCATCCTATACGCCCTGCTCTTCGGGCTTAAAAGGGCCCGGCACGTCTTCCGGCCGCGCCTGCTGCAGATCCTGATCGCCTTCGGGGTTCTCCTCTACGGTTCGGTGGGTGTCGCGGCCATCCTCAAAGGAGGGAACTTCCTCGACTACAACCTGCTGGCCCACGATCCGGTGCACGGCCAGCACCTGGGGATCATGCTGGTGGAACTGGGGGTGGGGATCACGGTGGCCTCGGTCATGGCCATGATCTTCTTCCTCTTCGCAGGGTGGCGGGGGGAGGGCGGCGATGGCTGAGCTGGCCGGGCTGGTCCACTACTGGGTCGTGATGGCCCTGATGATGATCGGGCTCTATACGGTCATCTCGAAGGGGAACCTGATCAAGAAGGTCATCGGCCTGAACATCTTCCAGGTCTCGGTGATCATGTTCTTCATCAGCATGGGGAAGGTGCGGGGCGGCACCGCGCCGATCTTCGAGGAAGGATTCCGGGTCTACTCCAATCCGGTGCCGCTTGTGCTGATGCTGACCGCGATCGTGGTCGCGGTGGCCACCACCGCCTTCGCCCTGAGCCTGATCGTGCGGATCCGGGACGAGTACGGGACGATCGAAGAGGACGAGATCAGAGAACGCGAGATGGAGTTCGCGCGGGCCGGCTCAGGCGGCCCCGCGAGCGCGGAGGCGGGAACCTGATGCACTCCTCCGGACCCGGCCTCGTCCACCATCTCCCCGCCCTGCAGATCGCGGTGCCGCTGCTGAGCGCCACCCTGGTCATCATCATCCGGCGGGCGCGCTGGACCTGGGCCCTGGCCGCGGCGGTGGCCTGGTCGGCGTT
>CAYSYY010000234.1:4816-6046 GCA_964435265.1 uncultured Gemmatimonadota bacterium | reverse complement strand
CTTGACCCATTCGAGCAGAGGGTGGGTTGTGCCGCGGTAGGTCACGTCCATCGCCTGCAGTAGGTTCGCCTGCATCCAGGTCACGAGCTCGCTGCGGCGAGCGACAGCCTTGTCTTCGTAGCGGTCCCGGTTGCTGCCTGAGGCCGAGGTCGACATTTCGCGTGCGCCCCCGTACAGCTTGAGCGTTGTGTCGAACGACTCGTCGGGCCGCGAGAGCCGGAAAAAGACCTCGTCGGGCTGCTCGGTGTCGACGAACTCGGGCGGCTCGTAGGGCTGGAGCATATAGAGATAGAACTCGCGAGGCGGCTGGGCGGTGGATCGCTGGTTGGGCGCACCAAAGAAAAGATAGCCGGGGCGTGTGACGTGCTTTTCACGCCACTCGACCTCGTGCTCCCAGATGCGATAGCCGGGGACATAGGTCGCCTCTTCGCATTCCATCGCCCGTGCCAGTGCCTCAAAGTAGTAGCGGTTGAGCTGGTTATCGCCTAGGTCCTCTGCCCGCTGCTCGATCTGGGCGTCAAAGTCGATATCCTTCTTGAGGTCGAGGTAGTACTGCCCGTTGTCTGGGTTGAAAGAGATGAACTGCCCACTCACGGTGCGCGAGATCTCGCGCAGGGTCGACTCGACCGTGGTGCGAAGGAAATCTGCATCGCGCTCTGGCACGGGCAGGTAGAGGCACAGCCCATCGCGCAGCTCTTCTGCGGTCGCCCCGAGCGGCGCATAGATGTCGCCCGTGGTCAGGCGATGGACGCTGAGGCCGTGGATGATACGCAGCGCGGCTGGAGCATATTGGGGCCGGGTGAAAGCGTTGCGCACGCGGTCCTCCAGCACCTGGCTCTTGTCGATGACTTCTTTGATCTCGGGGATGCTGCGGAACGAGGGGTTCTCGCGCAGCCGCGCCCAGTAGGAATCGTAGGCGATCAGGCCCGGCTCATCGGTCGGCACGTCAGCGTCCAGGCGGGCGCGCATCTCGGCGCTGAGCGTCTTGAGCACCTCGCGCTTTTCGGCCACGTACACCCGCTCAAAGACCTCGAGGTAGGTCGGGTGGACGGGATAGAGGCGCACATAGTCGTCCATTCGCTCGGCCATCGCGCCATAGAGGGGCGTGAACTGCTTCAGGTGCTCGCGGATCCGCCCTCGTTGCTGCGCGCTCTTGTGCAGGAGGCGCTCGGCCACGACATAGGCCACGTCCTCGCGCGCGATGCGCACCTGCTCGAACCGGTCCTTGAC
>CAYSYY010000234.1:0-4716 GCA_964435265.1 uncultured Gemmatimonadota bacterium | reverse complement strand
CACGTCGGCCATCCGTTCAGAGATCACGTACGTCTTGACCAAGGCTGCCGCTTCCGCCTTGTCGTCGGCCTCCCGAAGCTGAACCACACTCTCGATCGGCTCGAACTGGATCAGGTCTCTATACTTCATTCAGCTCTCCTAGGAGGTCGTGACGATCAGGGCTTCGGGATGTGGGTAGCGATGATACTCGGGATGCCCAGGCTCGGCGTAGGTGAGTGCGCCGTTCACATAGTGACCGGGCCAAGCGGCGATCAACGGCTTTCGGCGGCTGAGGCTGTGCAGACAAGCTAGAGATTCCTGCTGGAGCGAAGGTTCAAAGAGCAGCTCGATGTTGTCGAGGAGCAGGACGCTGCCGGGCTGTTCGTCCACGATCTCCATCAAGACGCGATGCACCCGCAGGGGACGCTGCCGAGCGGTCAGCGCGAGCAGGCGCTGGCTGAGGGTCAGGTTGAGATTGAGGTAAGGCAGGTCTCGCTGGCGAGAGAGGGCCTTGAGCGCTGCCGTCTTGCCCGAGCCGGCAGGCCCGACGAGTAGCAAGAGGCGATGGTACTGCCCGGTGAGCTTGGGCAAGTGCCGTTCGAGCTCGAGTGCCTTGACCGGCGCAAACTCGGCCATCAGGCGTTAGCCTCCCCCGACAGCAAGAACCGCTACCCGGCTTGCCAGGCAGCGGCTCTGAGTACATGCTCGCCGTTGGCCTGGACGTTCAGGCCAGTGGGACCACGATCCCGAGAGTCCCGCTTTGTGTACACACGGACTGTGCGCAGCTACGAATTCCACGCAGAAACGCAGAAAGATCCGTGTCTATACACATTATACCATATTCGCCCGAGCTGACAACTTGTGGCACGCAGGTCTTCACATTTCCATCGGCTTTCCCGGGCGGCCCGTCCAAAGACACGGCGCCGTGTATTCGTATGGCTAGGCCGCCGCCCTGCGTTCGGTAAAGGAACGGATGTGCGCTAGGCCTTCAGCTCTCAGGCCTTCGGAGTCGCATCCGGGCACGAGGTTCGCATAGTTCGCAACCACAACGATGTGTCACTGATCTCTACATATGCCTAGTACCCGACAGTGCAGCCGTTCGCACGAGGACTGAGACGACAGCAGACTCGGCGGATCTACGCTGAGCCCGTTCGCCTCCATAGTACGGGGCGCGACCGGCTCACATAAACGTCCATCACGCAGTCTCGGTGATTCTGGTGCACTTCTGGGTCGTTGGCAACTAGCGCGTGCTGTACAGGGGCTAGCTGAAGCAGCAGCTACATCGTCAGGCACGTGAGTTGTTCTACAAGGTGGATGGGTCTGCAGGAGATAGGGCGTACGCCAAGGCAATCAGGCATAGTGACGGTGGTGAGTCAGTAGTATTTTCCGATAATGCTCTTCTCCCAGGCTGGGTAGCTGTCAGAATCATCCTCGTAGACGCGCCAGGCCCAGTTCAGTAGCTGGATTGGGCTGTCGGTGCTCGGGCGCCATCCATCGGGCAGAGCTTCATCTTCCGTGAACTGGCGTGGATCGACCTCTGTAAGCATATCGTCCAGTATCCCCTCAATGCCCTCGGCCAGCTCTGGACTGTAGTATCCATAGTAGTCTTCAAAGATGCCTAGCAGATCACGCACGTCTTCCCACTCACGCGTCACTTCGTCAGTCGTTTGTGCAAGACCGAGGCGTCTACCTCTGCAAACCAGAAACTGAACTCGCAGCCAACAGGGTGGGTGCGCACTACCCCTGAGCATTCCCGGCTCTTGACGGAAATCGGATTCCCGCAGCGTATGCAGGTAACCAGAAAATGCCCGCAAGTAGCAGCTTCCTCCCATCGTGAGTCCAACCGCGTCGCAGAACAGCTCTTCTGCCCACGCATACCATGTATAGGCGATTATCTGACGTACCTTGGCTTGCTCCTCGGCATACGGGTCATTTCTGAACCGTGATGAATGTAGCCAGTGAAGCACGTCCTCTTGGAGTTCCGCCACCAAGTCGTTGAGTTCTCGCCGTCGGAGTGTGTACAGGAAGTGCCCGTATTCGTGTATGACGAGAGGCTGATACAATAGTCCACGCTGTTCGACCACAGGGAAGTAGTACACTGGCGGAATGCCGCGTGGCTCAATCGCCACCGACCCGCTATTTACCACCGGGGGGTATTGCCTCGTGTCGGGATGAGACTGATGCAGCCAGCCAATGATGGAGAGGCTCAGTCTGTCGTGAGGGTGCGCTCGCAGAATGGGGGGCGCATAGTAGCCACTCAGACGCTGCAGCCAGTGGTTTGCTCTGCTCGTCTCCCCCAGGAGCTCTTTCAGGAAGTCCTCTTCTGTACGCACTGGCTCGATGATGTCGCCCAGTTCTTTCCGTAGCTGGAGCAGCTGGAGATTGCGCTGTATGTGGCGTGAAAGATCGTCGCACTGAGCAACGACGAAGTGCTTAAATGGAGCCAACTCCTGCGAGACTTGCGTTTCCCGAATGATGTCATTCAAACGTTTGGCGAGTTGGAGTATGCGGCGGTTTCGACCTTCCAGGTACTGAATCACGTGCCGCTTTCCCCCGATATACCTGTCGCCTCGGCGTACGAGTGCCGCTCAATCAGCGAACGTAGTTGATCAAGATATCTGACCAGTGTGCTGAGAGCACATTCATCACGAGCATCTAGTAGACGCGGTAGGCTATCCAGTCTCATCTCCGCCAACTCGTGTGGGGGTGAATCCTGCATCATCGCGTGCCGAAGATGCGAGGCAAGTTGAGCCGTCCGCAGATCCGTACCTAGAACCGTGTGCCCTTCGCGCATTTCTGCTTTCCTGATAAGATCCGATAGCTCGCCTGCAAACTCCAGGAGGGTCTGTCTCGCCGCTGCAAGATCATTGGCTCCAATGGGGTTTCTGGATTTCAGTAGTGTCAGCTTAGCATCAATGGACAGAAGGTTGATTGCCGAAAGCACTCGAGATGCTCTTTCTATGTCATTTGCGACGAACTGTGTGTCTCTCATCTGGCCTCCCTCGGCTCGACCTATCAGCGGAAGCCGCGCACCAGCTGTGCTGCCCGTTCCTGGAGTGCCACATCGGAGTTCCGCACATGAATCGGCAAGCGCTGTGCTATGCGTGGATTCGACCAATTGAGCTGTGTAGCTGCAAAGACCGCGCGCCCGGCACGGTGGATATCATTCGGAAAACCGTCGCCTGCAAGCATGATGGGGCTGGCAGTGCCCTGACGAAGGGTAGCACACCCAGTTGATGCGATTACAAGCGTCCTCGTATTTAGACGCAGGGCTGTGCCTTCCAGCGGGTTACTCACAGTCCCATATTGATCGACCTGCCATAGCCTGACGGGCTTCTGGCTAGTCTTGCGAATCTCAAGGAAACCGATGTCTGCGTCCGCAGCAATCTTTCGCGCCTGCCTCAGCTCGTCAACTGCCTCCGTGATTGCTTGGGCTTCGTCGCCACAGAATCGCCCATCTCGTTCTACCAACAAGGAGCTCAGAGGATCGGATCTTCCCCACAGTCGCTCACGGACTAGCTTCACGATACTGTCCGTGAGTATACGCGCGTTGATCGACTCGCGATCGGTTCCTGGCTTGGGGACCGTCAACGAGGCCATGTCGAACGATGGTTGCTTGTCTTCCTCACGAGCAATCAGCAACGCAACCACAAAGTCCCGACGCGAATAGCCAACGTCGATGAACAGCTGAGCTTCATAGTCCTGGTTGTCCTGACACACATATGGGTGCGCATCGAGCAACTGCAGAACGCCGAGCGCATTCAGTGCGACAAAACTGTCCCATCGGTTGTTCCTGCCTCTGGTCAGCCCGTCATAATGACGTTCCAGTGAGCGAGGAGTTAGGCGCTTCACGCGCCAGCGGTCAAGCTGATATGCTACCTCGTAGTAGCTTGACCCTTCACTGTCCAGGACCACGATCGCCACGCCCCTGTCCGTCTGCTGCTGGAGCTGCTGCTTCGCGTTGTGTATCGAGTGATAGGAGACAAGGGGTGCCGCCCTGACCTCCCTGCCCGTCCAGTTGCTGATCTTTTGGACAACCGCTGATGCGAACTGCTCAACGGCAACTGGATTCACACCATCTGGATAGGCGAAGTAAAGTACTCGTGGCATGTCGGGCGCAACTCGCCAGCAGCCCAGCTCGTCCAGATACTCGAGACGCTCCGAATAGTGTCTACGATACGCCCGCTGCGATTGGTGCTCGGGAGCGTTGAGCAGCGAAGACTTGCCAAAGCATAGGGTTGGCAGGGGCAGCTGCTTCACTCTATCATTGTCAGGAAGCCAGAACGCACTTTCTGGCCCTGGCGCGACAGGCCCAAATGGACGATCACCAAGCCTGCTCCAGAATCCGTCTATCAAGTGTCGTCGGTCGGCAGGAGAGATACTGGGCGAGGAAAGCTGACGTGGTAACGCGTCATTCATAACGCGAAGGCGCAGTAGCTCCGCTGCCACCCACTTGGGCTTACCGTCAAGTCCGACAAAGGACACGAGAACCGCTTCGCCGCGTGGATCGAACTTGAGGGAAGGATAGCTCCGGCGATAGTAGTCGGTTAAGCTCTCATACTTCACGCCCTGAACCGTGAAGGTGCCAGTCTCATCACACGTCCGACCGGGCGCCTCAACGAAGTAGCACTTCACGTGCTTGTGGCCTATCGTGTAAAGCAGTGTCCCCTTCTGATCCTCTTGACGCAGCGACAATATCTCGAATCGGCGGCGGCGGCGCTCCTGTTCCTCTCGGCT
>CAYSYY010000233.1:0-6055 GCA_964435265.1 uncultured Gemmatimonadota bacterium | reverse complement strand
GGCCCCTCCGGCACCACCACCAGATCGGGAAGCTCCGCCAGCCGGGGGCCGCTCCAGAGCTCTTCCCGGCGGTACACCTTCCGGATGAGCCGTTCACCATCGAGCGGATCACGCACTGCTTCGAGCGCGGCGATGAGCGCTCCGGCCGTCCGGTGCCGGTCGGCGGGATCAGCCTCGAGCAGCCAGATGAAGGCTTCATTGCTGCGCCCGGTCGAGACGGCGTGTGAAGCCGTGAGGTCGGCCGCCGGCCCGTCCCCCACCCCTCCGTCCCCCGCTAGCCTCCCATCCAGGGCGGGGACCAGCCACCCCTCCGCCGCCAGCCAGCGCCAGAGGTTGAAGCGCTTGCCGTGACGCTGGAAACCGTGGTCGGAGATCACGAGGGTCGTGGGCGGTACCCGGTTCCGGAGGGCCTGGTCCTGAGCGGTGAAGGCATCGAGCACGCTGCCGACGGCACGATCGAGAGCCCCGTAGAAGCGGTCGAGGATGAGGTGTTGTTTCACCGGATCGAAGCGCTCGTGGTCGGGATCGAGGTAGTGCCAGAGGACATGCTGGACGATGTCGGTGGCCTGGAAGTGCACCATCAGCAGCTCGACCGGGTGGCGGTCCAGGAGCCAGCGGGCCGCTGCGCCCCGGCTCGTGACGGTCCAGGCGGCGAAGTCGATGAAGGCCTCGAGGCTCTCCCGGTCGGCCTCATCGACGGCTGTTTCGAGGTGGAAGATATGGTATCCGGGCACGGCCGCGAGCAGCTCGGGCCCCAGCTCCGGTGGATGGGTGAACACCCCTTCGGTCGATGGGGTCAACAGCCCCGGGACCAGGAAACCGTTGACCGCCCGCGGCGGCCAGGTCATGGGCAGGTTCACCACGCCCACCCGCCGGCCCGCCCGGCCGGCAGCCTCCCACAGGGTTTCCGGCAGCCGGCGGGTATCGACCGGCACCTCGCGTCCCGTCGTCCGATCCCAGCGGGTGAAGTCGGCGATCCCGGTACCGCCCGGGTCCAGACCGGTCTGGAAGGAACACCAGGCCGCCGGCGTGATCGCCGGGACGACCGATTCGAGTACCCCGCTGCGTCCACCGGCCGCCAGATGGGCCAACCGGGGCATGCTGCCGCTCTCGAAGGCCGGCTGCAGAACGGTCCAGGTGCCGCCGTCGAGGCTGATGATGAGAACGCGTGACGATCCAGCCCCGGTGCCGAGGAGAGTGTAGAGGGTACGGGCGGGTGCCGGGGGGGATGGTGACATGCCGACAGATAAGGATGATTCGGGGATCGGGGGCAAGGTCCAAAACAAACGCCTTCGCAAGCGGTGGAGGGCAAAGAAAGAAGGAAAGGAAGAGAAAGGTGGGAAGATGAGGGTGGAAAGGAATCAGTGGAGAGAAGGGTCGGGAAGCCGGTTTACAGCCGGCCGAAGAGGGCCAGCCCGCGCAGGTACCAGACCATCCAGACCGCTTCCCAGATCACGCCCTTCGACATCTTGCTGATGCCCGACCGACGCTCGGTGAAGGTGATCGAGACCTCGTGCACCCGGCACCCGAGCTTCCAGGCCCGGAAGACCAGTTCGATCTGGAAGGAGTACCCGTCGCTGCGCACCCGCTCCAGATCGATCCGCTCCAGGGCGCTGCGCCGGAAACCCTTGAAGCCGCTGGTGGCGTCATGCACGGGGAGTCCGGTGACGACGCGGGCATAGATGTTCGCGAACCAGGAGAGCAGGAGCCGGCTCATCGGCCAGTTAACCACGTTCACTCCCTGCACGTAGCGCGATCCGAGCACGACGTCGTGCTCGCGCAGGGCCCAGTAGAGGTCGTGGAGATGGCGGGGATCGTGGGAGAGATCGGCATCCATCTCGAAGATGTAGGCGAAGTCGCGTGTGAGCGCCCACCGCATCCCGGCGATGTAGGCGCTGCCCAGCCCCATCTTGCCCGGACGCTGCAGCAGGTGGAGACGCGCCTCCTCCCGCATCATCGTGTTCACCAGGGAGGCGGTGCCGTCGGGGGAGCCGTCGTCCACGACCAGGACATCCACCGGGAGGGCCTGATCGAAGATCCCGTGGATCACCCGCTGGATATTGTCGGCCTCGTTATAGGTCGGGATGATGACGAGACCGCGCTCCCGCGCCTCAGCGCTCATGGGATCTCTCCCCGCGTATCGTTCGCCTCTCCTATCAGGTGCCGTCTCCGTACTCTGCAACCTCTTCCCGGAAGCGGCGGAGACCGTCGGCGATCCCGAGAGGCCGCAGTTCGAAGTCACGCTCGATTCTATCGAGTACGAACCCCGAATCAAGCGGTCTCTCGGCCGCCTGGCCCAGCTCGCTCGTGAGCACCGGTTCGATCAACCCGGCCTCGAGCCCGAACTCCGCGGCCAGAGCCAGGGCGAAATCGTAGCGGCTCACCCGGTCCGCCCCGGCCACATGACAGGTCCCGCTCCCCCCCCGTTCAGCGATCCCGATGAGCATCCGGGCCAGATCCGCGGCCAGGGTCGGGTTCCCCATCTGATCGGTCACCGCCCGGATCCGCTCCCCGGCCCGCAGGCGCTGCAGGACCCAGAGGCCGAAATTCGTCCGCACCCCCGGTGCCGCCCCGTAGAGAACCATCGTCCGGGCGATCAGATGCGGTCCGCCTTCTTCGTGGACGGTCTTTTCCATCTCCGCTTTACTGCGCCCGTACACCCCGAGCGGGTGAATCGGGGCATCTTCACGGTAGGGACCGTTGCGGCCGTCGAAGACGTAGTCGGTCGAGAGGGTGATCACCCGGACGCCGCGTTCGTTGGCTGTCCGGACCAGATTCCGGACCCCGTTCACGTTCACGGCGAAGACCCTCGCTTCATCTCCCTCACTTGAATCGACGGCCGTATACGCCGCCGCGTTCACGATCCATTCCGGAACATATGTCTCCAGAGCATCCCGGACCGCGGCCGGATCGGTGATGTCGAGTTCGACCACGCCGCCGAACGGCACGGGGACGGCCGGATCGACGTCGAAGGGAACGACCTCGTGGCCGGCGGTGAGCGCCTGTTCCACGAGCTTCTGTCCCAGCAATCCGGCCGCGCCGACGACCGCGATCTTCATCATGGCGCGAACCCTCCTGTATCCGGCGGCGGTGGCGGCGGCGACGGCGTCTCCCCCGACCGGGACAGCGAACGCAGCCGCCGGAGCGCCGCCATCTCTTCGCCGGAGAGGAAACCGAGGATCCAGAGTACGAGCGGGTAGAGCAGGAGCACCATGATACGGGCGGCGATCCGCGGAAGCAGGTCGAATCGGGGCAGCAGCGAGGCCGCGATCCAGACCGCGGCCCCGGCGATGACGACGATTCCGATCCGTTTCCACTCCACCCGGAAGGACGCGATGGAGTAGGAGACCCGGGCGATGAGCAGGGCGTGCCAGAGATAGGCGGCCAGGGTGGCCCAGGCGGCCCCCATCATCCCGTAGCCGGGGATGAGCAGTACGCAGAGCGAGACGTTCAGGATCACCGAGGTCGCCGTGATCAGGGGGTAGACCGAGGTCCGGTTGCGGGCCAGTATCCCGGCGTCGGCGACCTGGCTCACCCCGTAGGCCAGGTACGCCAGCGCGATGAGCGGCAGGGGGGCGGCCGCGGCCAGCCACTCCGGTTCGGTCACGACCTCGAGGATCTCGCGTGAGAGCACGCCGAGCGAGAGCGCGATCGCGCCGCCCAGCGCGATTACATAGGTGATGAGGCGGCCGTAGAGGACGGGGGCGTCTTCGTGGTCGCGGATCGTGAAGAGGGTCGGCACCCAGGCGGTGCGCAGCGGCACCACCAGCAGGAAGGAGACGATCATCCCGAAACGGTAGGCCACATCGTACTGTCCGGTCAGGGCCAGGCCGATCTCGGGGGTGGGGGAGAGTACCCGCAGGAGCCAACGGTCCAGCAGGGCCAGTGCCCACAGGGCCAGCCCGTTGGGGAGCAGGGGCAGTCCGAAAGCGAGCAGGGCGCGGGCTTTCCTGATGCTGAAGGGGCGGTTGGCCCGGGCCTGCAGCAGCCCCACCGCCACCGCCAGCATCACCACGCTCGCAGTGACGTTGGCATACACGATCCCCAGCACGCCCAGCTCCTCGACCACCACCAGCCAGATCGCCACCCCCACATAGGTCACGAAGTTGATGATGTTCAGAGCGGTGTAGAGCCAGGGACGTCCCTCCACCCGCAGTACGCTCAGGGTGATGAACCGGAAGGTGGAGAACCAGGTGGCCAGCAGGGTGAGCCGCAGGAACAGCGTGCCGTCGGCGGGATCAACCGTCCGTCCGAAGAGCGGAGTGGCGGTGTACGGCGCCGCGAACCAGCCGAGGATGAGCAAGCCGAGGGAGAGGGTGCCGAGCAGCCCGAGGGTGGTGAAGAGCACCGAGGAGCGGGCCCGGGTATGGCGGTAGTCGGCCAGGACCTTGATGACGGCCGTGGCCAGGCCCAGGTTGAAAACGATGTAGGCGATCGACTCGGCCAGATGGAGCAGGCCGTAGGTCCCCATCTCGGGACCGTCGACCGTCCATACCCGGGTGAGGATCGGGATGAGGAGGAAGGAGAGGGATTTGACCAGCAGGTCCCCGAAGGAATAGACCGCCGTCTGCTTCCCCAGCGTCTTCAGGGTCGAGCCGATCACCGCCCGGCGTCGTCCTCCCCGGCGGCGGCCGCCGCCGGGTCCGGCTCACCGGCGGATGCGGTTCCGGCGGACGAGTCCGAATCGTTCGGCCATACCGCCCGCCGGCGCACCACCACCCCGACCGCGGCCAGAGCGAGGGTGAGGATGAGGGCGGCGATCGAGAGGGTACGGCCTCCGGACACGCTGCGCGGGGCGAAGGTCAGCACGACCTCGCACGCCCCTCCGCTCGCCGCGGGATCGACCCGCACCGCCCGCAGCAGATGGTCCACCCGGTGGATAGGGGCTGAAGTGCCGTTCACCTCGGCCCGCCAGCCGGCCGGGTACCAGATCTCGCTCAGGACCAGCAGGACCGGCCCCGGGGCCTCGACCCGGTAGCGCAGGGTGTGTACATCCCGCTCCAGCAGTTCCACCCTCCCGGCCGCCGCGGCCCCCGGGTCCACCGGTTCGATCGCCTCGGTGGTCACCGCCAGGCGGGCGAAGTCGAAGCCGCGCAGGACCGCCTCGAGTATGCCGTCGTCGCTCTGCGCCCGGATGATCTCCCCCACCAGCCAGGCCGGTCCGAGGGCACCGGAGTACTCGTAGATGGGCACGCCGTCGGCGGTGAAGACCTGTTCGAAACCTTCGGGCATCTCGGCGGGGTAGATGACGTAGCGGGCGTTCAGGATGGTCCAGAGCGGCAGCGAGACGAGACGTCCCTGTTCCAGCCGCTCCAGGACCTGCTGGTAGAGACGGAGCTTGGCCGGGCTGTAGCCCTCGACCGTCTCGATCCCCTGCGACATCCAGTAGTTCTCCCCGGCCGCCAGCGGCGGCCCCAGGTTCACGATCCGGAACTCCCCCGGTTGCGCCTGCAGGAACCCGGCATGGGCGTTGGGGGCGATCTCGGCGGCGTGCTCGGTGCGCGGCCTGGTCTCGACCAGCCGGGCGTTCACGATCCACAGATCGGCGGTGACGAGCAGGAGGAGGGCAGTCACCGCGGCGGTACGCGGCACCCGGTTCTTCAGGGCCAGGTGCAGGATGAGGGCGGCCACCCCGGTGATCCCGGCAACCCGCACGAAATCGGCCTGGAAGAGCCGGAAGGCTTCGGCGGCCAGCGGCCGGGCGGCGGCCGTGTCCCCCCCGAAGCGGGTCGCGATCTTCGCGGCGGCCGATCCCATGTAAGAGGCGCGGAAGCCCGCCCCGCCGATGAGCATGACGATGAAGAGCCCCCCCGAGATGAGGGCCGTGGTGCGCACGATCTTCGCCCACCGCTCCCGCCGCTCCCCCTCCAGGCGCAGCAGGCCGTCCAGTCCCAGGGCGGCCAGCCCGGCGACGGCGAGCAGGAAGAGGATCATGATCATGGTCGGGACTCTGAACTTGGCGAAGAAGGGGAGCACCTTGAAGAGCGGGGCATAGAGGATCGGCAGCCACTTGCCGAAGGCCATGAGCAGGCCGAAACCGGCCAGAACGAGCAAG
>CAYSYY010000232.1:0-6070 GCA_964435265.1 uncultured Gemmatimonadota bacterium | reverse complement strand
CATCGAGACAGATGAAGGGAAGATCTTGAAGAAGATGACGCTGATCAGGTAGATCGCGTCTCTGAGTGCAATACAGGAGCCCCTGCCTGGGGCAATCCGGGTGGGGGCTTCTTCTGTGCCGTGAGATCCGCTCAGCGGGGCAGGAAGGCGAGGGCCTGTTCCCGGGTCCAGATGCCCGGGATCGGGCGGCCGCAGGTGGCGCATTTCCCGCCCGAGAGGCCCGAGGTGTCGGTGTTGTAGCCCACCCGGCGGATGACTGGTAACGGCTGCCCGCTCCGCTGCTGCGTTATCGTGACTGCGACAATATCCCGGCATCGCTGGCCGGGTCATCCCTGCCTCCATGTGTTTACCGGACGGATATCTACAATCTCCTTCTTGCAAAATGGAATCGATAATGCCAAAATGAGACTCATTATGGAGATTCAACCCAGATTTCTGCAGTCACCGGCGTCCAGCTTCTTCCTCTTCGGTCCGCGCGGAACAGGGAAAACGACCTGGGTGCGCCAGACGTATCCTGGAGCTCTCGTGGTCAATCTGCTCCGCCCGGAGACATATCGTGAGCTGCATGCTCGTCCAGAGCGATTGATTGATCTCGTCAAGGACACACCGGAAGATGCCCTGGTGGTCGTGGACGAGGTTCAGCGCATTCCCGAGTTGCTCAATGTGGTGCATGACATACTGGAAAGCCCTGATCGGAGGAGGTTCGTCCTTACCGGTTCGAGCGCCCGTAAGCTGCGGCGGGGCGGGATCGACCTTCTGGCCGGGAGGGCGGTGGTTCGGAGCCTGCACCCCTTCATGGCCGCGGAATTGCCGGATTTCGATCTCAGACAGGCTTTGACTCTGGGAACAGTACCGCTTGTACTGGGATCACCGGATCCGGCGGACACGCTTCAGGCTTATGCGAACCTCTATCTGGAAGAAGAAGTCAAAGTAGAAGGGTGGGTGAGAAAGGTCGGGGATTTCACGCGTTTTCTCGAGGCGTTGAGCTTTTCTCACGGGGCGGTCGTGAATGTGAGCAATGTTGCCAGGGAATGCCAGGTCAACCGGAAGACCGCCGAGGGCTATCTGGATATTCTGGAAGATCTCCTGCTGGGATTCAGGCTGCCGGTCTTCACGCGACGGGCGAGAAGGGCTGTGACCTCGCATCCCAAATTCTATTTCTTCGATACCGGCGTCTTTCGATCTGTGAGACCCCGCGGTCCGGTGGATCGGACCGAAGAGATTGAGGGCGCAGCCCTCGAAGGTCTGGTAGCACAACATCTTCGGGCATGGATCGCCTATTCGCAGGCTGAGCATGGACTCTACTTCTGGAGGACGAGGGCTGGCTCGGAAGTTGATTTTGTGGTCTACGGCCCGAAGCTTCTGTGGGCCATCGAAGTGAAGAACACTCGTCGGGTGCGCCCTCAGGATCTTCGCTCACTCCGCTCATTTCAGGACGAGTATCCGGAGGCCTCGGTCCTCTTCCTGTATCGGGGAGAGGACAGGCTCAGGATCGACGACATTCCCTGCCGACCTGTAGAAACCTTCCTTCGGGAACTCAGACCCGAACGAGAATCCCCGATATCATGACGATCCGCGCCATGGATAGGGAGTTGCCTCATTCCGGAGATGCGCGCTCAATCCCGGCGAAGGAGAAACCGGGTCCGAGGGTGCAGTTGAGGTCGGCGGTGCCGAGAGTACCAACACCGTAGAGTCTCCGTGACGACTGTTGTACGCGAGGGATCCGCTCAGCGGGGCCGGAAGGCGAGGGCCTGTTCCCGGGTCCAGATGCCCGGGATCGGGCGGCCGCAGGCGGCGCAGGTCCCGTCCCTGAGGCCCGAGGTGTCGGTGTTGTAGCCCACCCGGCGGATGACGATCCGGTTGCAGGAGGGGCAGTAGGTGTGGCTGCCCTCGTGCATCGGTACGTTGCCGATGTAGACGTAGTTCACCCCGGCCTCGCGGGCGGTGTTGCGGGCCCTTTCCAGAGTGGCGACCGGGGTGACGGGAAGGTTCTGCATCCGGTAGATGGGGTGGAAACGCGAGAACTGCAGAGGCACGTCGGGGCCCAGGTGCTCCACGATCCAGCGTGCCATCTCGTGGATCTCGGCCGCTGTATCGTTCAGGGTGGGGATCAGCAGGACCACGATCTCGGTGTGGATGCCGATGTCGGCGAGCACCTCCAGCGCCTCGAGCACCGGGGCCAGCCGGCCGGCGCACTGCTCGGCGTAGAAGGTCTCGGTAAAGGCCTTCAGGTCCACCTTCACCCCGGTGAGGTGGCCGCAGAGCTCCCGCAGCGGCTCCTCCCGGATGTAGCCGTTGGAGATCATCACGCTCCCCACCCCCCGCCGGCGGCCCAGCTCGGCGCAGTCGTGCATGTACTCGTAGAATACGACCGGCTCGGAATAGGTATAGGCGACGGTGGGGCAGCCCTGGGCCCGGGCGGTATCGATGATCCGCTCCGGCGGCAGCTCGACTGAGCTGACCTGCTCGGGACGCACCTGGCTGATCTCCCAGTTCTGGCAGAAGCGGCACTCCATGTTGCAGCCGGCCGTGGCCAGGCTGAAGGCGTCGGTCCCGGGCAGGTAGTGGTAGAGCGGCTTCTTCTCGATCGGATCGATGGCGAAGCTGCAGACGCTGCCGTAGACGAGGGTGACGTACTCGCCCCCCCGGTTCTCGCGCACCCCGCAATAGCCGCGCTCGACATCGGCCACCACGCACTCACGGGGGCAGAGCACGCAGCGCACCTTCCGTTCCTCCAGCCGTTCGAACCACCTCGCCGGGTGTTCCGCGATCCGGCCCGGCGCTCCGGCCGCGTTCGGGACCGCCGCATCGATGAGCCCCGCCGGCTCGGCGCGGGTGATCCCGGCCCCGCGATACGGGCAGGGGAGGGCGCCGGTGCACAGGGCACAGGCCCCGCCCCCGGCGGTGCGAAGGAAGGTGCGCCGGGTGGTGGCGGGCTCATCCGGCCCGCGGTTCTCCGGGGTGTCCCGGTCCGGCGGCGTCGGACCCCGGGCGGTCACGAGACGTCCTCCCAGTCGAGGCCGAGGCTCACGATCTCGATCTCCTCGAGCCGGTCGGTCCCCAGCCCCCGCTCCCGGGCGCTGGCCAGGTGGCGCGGCGGGCGGTTCTCGGCCTCGAGCGGGGCCATCCCGGCGGCCGCCCGCCGGCGGGCGATGATCTCCACCCCGACGCGGTCCAGGGCCACCGGATCGACGGCCAGCAGGAGCCCCCCGTACGGCCACCGCCAGTCGGGGCGGTCGGGGGGGCCGCCGTGGTACTGCGGCCGGATGGCGTCGCAGAAGGCCAGCCGCAGCCGTTCGCGGATCAGGGGGTGGGCGCAGACATCGGCGATGAAGGGATCGCAGCCGTCGTCGTGGTACTTGTTGGGATTGTGGATGGCCCCGAAGAAGTTCTTCAGGCACCCGGTGAGGCCGGCCAGGTTGTGGTCCTTGAGCACGGCCGCGCTCACCAGGGCGTCGGTCTCGTGGGTCACGATCCGGCTGAACATGCTGCCGATCCGGCCGCTGCTCCGGATCTCGTCCTCGTAGCCGGCCCGGCCGGCGGTCAGGGAATCGGTCCCGAAGCAGCGCACCCCGCCGCTCCGGCGCAGCCGGTAGCCGGCGGCGCGCAGCTCGCGGTCGGTCCGGTCCCAGAGCACGATCCGCTCGGGATCGAGCCCGGAGGCACAGAGGGCCTCGGCCAGGGCGCCGGCCGCGGCCGGTGAGGTGGGCAGCCCCAGGCAGTTCACCTTGATCCCGAGCCGTTGCGAGGGCCGGACGAGCCGGGACCAGGCGGCGGCCGGGGCGGCGGCCCCGGTCAGGGCGCAGGCGGCGCGGTCGATCAGCTCGCGCAGCAGCCCGCCCTCGGGCTCGGAACCGGTGGTGAGGCCGGTGTGGCGTATGACGACGACCCGGGAGGGCATGGTCCTCTCAGTCCCGGTGCTCGCGCTCGCCGAAGACCTGGGCCGAGAAGCGCAGGATCTCGGTCTCGGGATCGCGCCAGGAGTCCTGCGGCAGGCCCGCCTTCAGGCAGGTGTGGGCCAGGAACTCCTCCCGGTCCCACCCCTGTTCCACCGGCACCTGCGGCAGCAGCAGCCCGCTCATGTTCCCGCGGATCATCATCAGCCCGTCGCGGCCGACCTCGACCGAGTCGGGATCGAGCAGGCGCCGCATCGGGGTCAGCACCGAGATCTCGATGTGCAGCTCCTCAAGTTCGCGGGCCCTGATCGGATTGTAGGTAAAGCGCGGGTCACGGCAGGCCTGTACCGCGTTCTGGGCCACCGAGCGGTAGAGCGGCATCATCGCCACCACGTGGCCGATGCAGCCGCGCAGCTCACCGCGGTTGGTCAGGGTGACGAAGGCCGCCCCGGGGGCCCGCAGCCGGGGAGTGAGTTCGTAGTCGGCCTCGTTGACGGTGAGCAGATCGCCGGTCGCGAGGAAGTGGCCGGCGGCCCGCCGGGCGATCTCGAGCAGGACCTGCTGCTCGGCCTCCTCCAGCCCCTCCTGCTCGCGCCAGAAGACGATCGCGGCGTAGCTGACCGAAGTGGTCCAGTTCCCGGTCATGCGGCCGCTGGTGTCGAAGGCCACCCGGAGGCCGCGGGCGTCGTCGAAGGGCGAGAGCACCTCGAGCAGCAGCCCGATGGCGTTGCGGCCGCAGATAGTGTCCTGAGTCTGGTCGAGGAAGGCGTCGAAGCCGGGCACGTCCACCTGCAGGATCTCCTGCACCGCCATGTTGTTGAGCGCCTCGAGGTTGCGGGCGATCTGTCCGGTGAAGGGGGTGTAGCCGAACTGCGCCCCGTAGTGGGTGAAGTCCGAGCTCACCACCAGCAGGGTCCGTTCGGTCAGCAGCTCGCGCAGGACCCGGGCCAGCCGGGTGCGGTCGCGGTCGGCGAGCTCGCCCACCAGCATCTCGACCATCCGGAACCCGCCTGGGATGGCCCGCTGCAGGAAGGGGAGCTGATTTACGACCGAGTGCTCGTCGTCGTGCGCCCGGGGCTGGGCGTGCACCACGGGGCAGCGCAGCAGCTCGTCGCGGGCGGCGGCATCGGCCTCGATCCGGCCGAGCGGCGTCTGCCAGGCGTCGACCTCGAGCACACTGACCCCGCGCAGGGGCGTGCCGTGGCTCAGCCCCATGACGATAACCCGATCGTAGTCATGACCCCGGAGCGAGGCATACGCGGCTCCCGCCACCGCTCCCGAGTAGGCGTACCCGGCGTGAGGGGCGATGAGGGCGATCGGGGAGGCGGGGATGTCGGGCGGGTCGGCGGCCAGGAAACCGTCGACCATGGTCTGCAGGGCGCCGTGCTGGGCCGGGAACCACGATCCGTCTTCGCCGCAGACCTTCACCCGGCCGCCCTCCTGGGGGCCGGTCGTTTGAGGAGCCTGGTTCATGAGCCTGTCCGTTCCTGCTGTGCCGGTGGTGGGGGCGGCGGTGGAGGTAGTGGGGCGGCCGAGGGTGTCGGCGAGGGAAAGAGCCACGGCCGCGGCCAGGACCACGGCGATGGCACCGGCGGGCACTCTGCGCCGGCGGCGCTCCGGGAGCGGTGCGGGTGTGCTCATCGCACGATCCGGCTGATCATCGCCAGCGGTTCCCCCTCGCTGATCGGAGGGGTGTCGATGACGTAGTTCACCACCCCGCCGAAGGGGGCCCGCACCTCCTGGACCTGCCGCCCGAAGAAATCGTGCAGGGTGCCCAGCAGGGCGCCCTCGGCCACCACGTAGCCGTCCCGGACCGCGGACCGGAAGATGCCGGTGACGGGGCTGCGCAGTACCTCGTAACGCTCCAGCCAGACCACGGCCGGCGGTCCGGCCGGCTCCCCGGCCACCATGCCGAGGTGGCGCAGTACGTTCCACACCCCCCGTTCGGCCATCTCGACCCAGGGGGCGGCGTTGGATCCCAGCTGCCCCGTCTCGATGGTGATGGCCGGTTTGCCGCGGGTCAGGGCGGTATTGGCGGTGTAGACCGACTGGGTGGGATCGGCGGGCCGGTCGGGGTCGATGACGATGTGATCGAGTCCGAAAGCCACCACCAGCCGTCGGGTGGCCTCGTCGAGCCCGGGATTGCCGGTCTGCATCCAGTAGCAGTAGGGGCG
>CAYSYY010000231.1:5795-6081 GCA_964435265.1 uncultured Gemmatimonadota bacterium | reverse complement strand
CCCGGCTCCCGCGGCTGACCTGCCCGGCCGGCCGGCGGCCTCACCCGGACGGGCGGGGCCGGTGAACTGCAGGACCAGGTCGCCCATCGGCTGGTACTTCATCTGCTCGACCGGGTACCCCATGAGGCGGCGGCCGAAGAGGTTGTGCGCCTTCAGGTACTCCCCGGCGAAGACGAGCCGCTGGATCTCGGAGAGCACCGCGGCTCCCCCCTCCACGGTGGTGGAATACGGCCCGCCCGACCAGAGGGTCTCCTCGTTGAACTGGATCCGTTCCTCGTCGCTCCGG
>CAYSYY010000231.1:5504-5785 GCA_964435265.1 uncultured Gemmatimonadota bacterium | reverse complement strand
GATGCGTTCCCGCACGGCGCGGCCGAAGACCATGGCCCCGAGCCGGCCGTTGCCGACCGGGAGGGCGTCCTCCCACTGCTCGGCCGGATGGGCATACCAGATCACCGTGGCCGGATCGAACGGGGCCGGTGATTGCGGGGCGGCGGGTACCGGCGGGGCGGCTGGTACCGGCGGAGCGGCGGGTACCGGCCGGGCGGCGTGTACCGGCGGTGCGGCGAGTATCGGCGGAGCGGCGAGTACCGGCCGGGTGAGGAGCTGGCGCGCTGAGCGCTAGGGCGCGG
>CAYSYY010000231.1:0-5494 GCA_964435265.1 uncultured Gemmatimonadota bacterium | reverse complement strand
GGGTACCGGCGGAGCGGCGGATACCGGCCGGGCGGCTGAACCCATCGTGGCGGCGGGGGGTTGAGCCGGCGGTTCGTCGCGATCGACGACCGTGAGCTCGCCGGAGAGATCGATCTCCGGCCCGGTGATCGTCACCCGGTAGGTGCCGGCCCGGATGAAGACCGCACGCCGCCAGAAATAGGCATCCTGTCCCTCGATCTCCTGGGCGACGAGATCCCAGCGGAACTGGTTGAAACCCTTCCGGCCCTCGATCTCGCGGGACCAGACCTCTCCCCCGTCAGTATCCAGGATCGTCACCGTCACCGGAGCCGCCGCCCGCAGCCAGAAGGTGATCGGAACCTTCTCCATCGTGCTGTAACGGGGATCGCGGTGAGTGTCGTTGATCCAGGGCAGGCGGGCCGTCGGGATCGCGAAGAGGGTGTTCTCGCGGGGTGCCCCGTCGGCGAAGGCATCCTGGATCGGACGGAGGTTGGTGCGCCAGATCCCGCGGCCGTGGGTACCGGCTACCAGATCCATCTCCCGTTCCTGGATGACCAGGTCGGCGACGGCGACCGCCGGCAGCGCGGGGCCGAGCAGCGACCAGCTCCCGCCGCGGTCGACCGAGACGTACACTCCCCGGTACATCCCGGCATAGAGGAGGTTCTCGTTGACCGGATCTTCGAGGATCACATACGCGACCTCGTCGGGGAGGTTGCCCGTGATCGGGCGCCAGTCCGCGCCGTAGTCTTCGGAGACGAAGATATGGGCGGAGAGGTCGTCGTCGTTGATGCCGGTGACCGCCGCATAGACCCGGGAGGGACTGAAACGGGAGGGGCAGATGCTCCGGATGTACCGGTTCGGCAGCCCGTGGGAGTGCTCGATCCACTCCCCTCCATCATTGCGGCTGACCCAGAAGGCTCCCCGATCGGTTCCGACGTAGAGCAGGCCCGGTTCGAGGGGTGATTCGGCGACCGCCCCGGCGGCGGTGCCGCGGCGTTCGGGCTCGGACGACTGCGAGAGATCGGGACTGATCATCTCCCATGAATCCCCCCGGTCGGTGCTCCGGTGCAGGTAGTTGCCGGCGTGGTAGAGGGTGTGGGGATCGTGGGGGGAGATGATGTACGGGGCCACGAAGACGTACTGCAGCCGCCGCTCATCGTTTCGGGGCAGCCGGGGCATGATCGAAACCGAGCGGTCGGCGGCCATGTCCTTGCGCCGGATCGCCCCGTTCTGGCTCGAGAAGTAGATCGTGTTAGGGTCTTCAGGATCGGGAATCGTCACACAGCCGTCCCCGCCCGACCAGGCATCGAGCCAGACGTAACGCCATCCGTCGGGGTACTTCGGCCGCCACTCGCGCGAGGGACCGAAGACCGAGGAATCGTCCTGGGTACCGCCGTAGATCTGGTAGGGATCGCGGTCATCCACGCTGATGTCGTAGAACTCGCCGGCCGGGATGTTGTTGTGATGCAGCCACGAGCCGGCCCGGTCATGGCTGGAGAAGAATCCGCCGTCGTTGCCGAGCAGGAGGCGATCGGGATCGATGGGATCGATCCACAGCTCGCACTGATCGAGGTGGAGGGGATCGGAGGGATTGGGCCAGAGGTGATAGACCTCGCCGCCGACCAGCCGGAAGGTCCGGCCGCCGTCGGTCGAGCGGGCCATCCGAACGCCCAGGACGTACACTTCCTCGTCATCCCGCGGATTCACGTAGCAGTCACTGAAGTACCAGCCGATCGAGGCCGATATCTGCAGTTCGTCGGCGTGGGTGCGTTCCCAGCTCACACCGCCGTCGAGGGTACGGTAGACCTCGGCATTGGCCTCCCCCCGCCCGGTGCGGTTGAGGTTGTCGATGAGGGCGTAGGCCTTGTCGGGATCGGTCCACGACACGGCCACTCCGATGCGCCCGGTCTGTTCGCCGTCGGGGAGGCCGCCGCGGAGACGGCGGAAGGTCCGGCCGCCGTCGGTGCTCCGCCAGATCCCGCTCCCGGGACCGGCGACCCCGGGATTGTTCTCCCAGGTCGAGGCCCAGATCACCTCGGGATCCGAAGGCGCGATCACCACGTCGTTGGCCCCGACCCGATCGCTCACCGCGATGACATGTTCCCAGCTCCGGCCGCCGTCGGTGGTGCGGTAGAGCCCCCGGTTCGGATTCCTCGACCAGAAATGACCCAGCACCGCCACGAAGGCGATGTCGGGATCGTGGGGGTGGACCGCGATCTCGCCGATATGCCACGAATCGGGCAGACCGGTATTCCGCCAGGTCGCGCCGCCGTCATCGGAGCGGAACACGCCCGTACCGGGCATGGTGAAATTGCGGGCTTTCTTCAGGCTCTCCCCCGATCCGAGCCAGATCACCTCGGGATCGGAGGGCGCCACCGCGATGTCGCCGATCCCCAGGGCCGACTGATTCTCGAAGATCGGGCGCCAGGTCAGGCCGCCGTCGACCGTTTTCCAGAGGTTCCCCGAACCGAAGGCGACATAGATCGTGGCGGGATCGCCGGGGATCCCCTGTACCGCCTCGACCCGGGCCGAATTCATGACCGGGCCGAGCGGAATCCACTCCAGACCGAACGCGGAGGTCTCCTTCAGCTGCAGGTACTGCGCGAAGGAAGCCAGCAGGGGGCTCTCGGGCTGCTGCGCCCGGGACGGTCGAGCGGGGACGCAGGTAAAGAGCACGAGAAGGGCGATGATGGCGCACGAGCCGGGCGACGGGACGGATGGTCTGGTCACAACGTTCTCCTGCCTGAGCGTTCAACCGGCGTCGGGATCGGACGCCGGTCGTTCCCTCGCCGCACGGAGCATCATGACCGCGGTGTAAAGCACCACCACCACCACGAGCCAGCGGATCGCTCCGAGGGAGAGGGATTTCACGATGAAGGCGGCCAGCAGTACGGCCGGGATCCCCCCGAGGGTGAGCCCCACCGCCGGGCGGAGGCTGAATCTGCGCCGGTGGATGAAGCGGGCACTGCCGACCGGCATGAGGAAGGCGCATGAGCCCATCATGATCGGGAAGGCCGCCCGCGGATTCATTCCCAGCAGGGCGATCATGATCATGCACGGGCCGTAAAGGCCGATCCCGATCGTGTTCAGCGCGCCGAGGATGAAGCTGCCGGCCAGAGCGGCGGCGAGCAGGCCGCCGGTGAGCCCCACGGCCTCTCCGCCGAGCGGGAAGAGATCGAACTGCGTCATGACCATGAGCCCGGACGCCGCGAGCAGGGCGAGTCCGATTCCGATCTGGATCGGTCGGCGGGGCAGACCGGCGACGATCCCTGCTCCCAGCCACGCTCCCAGCACGGCGGCGGCGATCATCAGCCCGAGGGTGAGCGGGTCGACCTCGATGATCGAGATGTAGATGAAAGCCTGTACGACGACCGGCAGGGTGTGCCCGACGTTCATCGTTCCGGGTATGAGTTCGTCGGGCACCATCCGGGTGAGCTTGAAGATCGCGGTCGTGGGAGCGAAGCTCCCGATCCCGAGAGTGTCGAAGAAGTTGGTGATGAATCCGATGGCTGCCTGCAACGGCGTCGGTCGGGGGCTTCCGGCGGCCGGGTCGGGCGCGTCCGTGACGGCCGTTGTCCGCCGGTGGACGGTGATCCAGACCGCGAGGTACGCCGCTGCCGTCAGAGCGAGCAGGAGAAAGAGGAAGGTCGTCATACGGGACTCTCGGCGATGTCGGGAAACGGAGACAAAACGATCCGTACCGGTTCCGTCATGCCGCCCCCGCGGGGATCTCGCCGGCCTTCTGCAGCGCCAGCCGGGCGAAGAGGGGGCCGATGAGCTCGTGGATCACGATGGCGCCGATGGTGATGTTGATGAGCGGAGTCGCGACGTCCGCAAAGACCGGATCGGCTCCGATCGAGAGGGCCAGCCCCATGACGATGCCGCCCTGCGGGATCAGACCCAGGGCGGTGTACCGGCGCACCTGCGGGGAGGCGCCGGTGAGCACGGCTCCGACCCGGGTGCCGAGTATCTTGCCGGCTGTCCGCAGGATCACGAAGAGCAGGATGAAGCCGGAGGTGTGGGCGAACGTGCTGAAATCGAGGTACATGCCGCCCAGGGTGAAGAAGAGCACGAAGATTAGCTCCTCGGTATAGCGTTCCAGGATCGAGAAGACCTTCTCATGGAAGCGGCTGGTGTTCACCACCGTGCACCCCATGGCCATGGTGGCCAGCAGGGGATCGCTTCCCGCCAGACGGGCCGTCCCGTAGCACAGGGCCAGCACGGCGAAGACCAGGACGATGAGCATGCCCTCGGTGTCCCGGCGGGTGAATACGAGCAGGGGATTGAGCGCCAGGCCGAAGAGGATCCCGATGGCGATCCCCCCGGCGATCGTCAGTACCGGGAGGAGCAGCAGGTGGAAGAGATGAAACTCGCCGTGGGTGAGCAGCAGGCCGGCCAGCGCGGTGGCCAGGCTGAAGGTGATGATGCCGAGGGTGTCGTCGAGAGCGGCGGCTCCCATGATGGTCGTCGTTACCTCCCCCCCGGCCCGGTACTGATGGGCGATGGCCAGGGTGGCCGAGGGATCGGTCGGGGCGGCGATGGCTCCCAGGAGCAGGCCCAGGGGCAGCAGGGCGATCCCGGAGAATCCGGCCGGGCTGCCGGGGATGAGGGCGAGAGCTGCGAATCCGGCCAGAACCAGCACGACGGCCGTTTCGGCTTCGAAGACGGTGATCGCGACGATCGTCTTTCCCAGAGCCTTCAGGCGGGACTTCAGCAGGGTGCCGCCGACCGAGAAGGTGATGAAGGAGAGGGCGATATCGGTGACGAGGCCGGTGTGCTCGGTGAACGACGTCGGGATCAGAGGCAGCAGTCCGGGATTCAGGCAGATCCCCGCGACGATGTACCCGGAGATCCGCGGGAGCCGGACCCGCGAGGCGAGTTCTCCCGTGATGAAGCCGGTCAGCAGGATCACGCCGACGATGAGGATCGAATCCATGTCTCCCCTGCGGGACGGTGGTTGTCCACCCGTTTCGACATGAGAGCATACAGCACCGGACGGTGCCGTCACCACCCGACTGCCGGATCGCACCCCGGACCGGGATGACTCCTGCGGGACGCCGATCGATCCCGACCTCCGCAGACCGGCAGGGAGGGCTCGGGGAGTATCCGGCGAGAGATGACGATTGTCCGGACAGCAGCCGGTAACCTACCCTCAGGCGGGCCATCCGACCAATGATCAGTGAACAGCGAAAGGCGTGACGAGAGATGCTCTCACCGAACCGGATCCGTTCGATCGCGGCCGTCATCGCCGTCAACGCGATCCTGCTCACCGCCTGTGCCGGCGGGCCCGCCGACATCGAGCCCAACCCGGTCGTACCGAGCCCCGAGCAGATCGCGTACCAGCGGATGGAATTCATCGGCTTCGTGCACTTCTCGGTCAACACCTTCACCGACCGGGAGTGGGGTTTCGGAGACGAATCGCCCGGGATCTTCGCGCCGACCGCCTTCGACGCCGACCAGTGGGCGCGGGTGGCGGCCGAAGCCGGTATGAAGGAGCTGATCCTCACCGCCAAGC
>CAYSYY010000230.1:0-6089 GCA_964435265.1 uncultured Gemmatimonadota bacterium | reverse complement strand
TGCTCTCCCTGGCCGGCAAGGTCGCCTCGGATCTGCAGTACATCATTCGTGAGCGGCCGGTCATCTACGGTCGCCTGATACGCACGTTCAGTACTGAGCCCGATGAAGTCCTGCACTACGTCATCGACCAGGCCGAACAGGGCAACCTGCCGGGACGGAGGTGAGGCTGATGTACCGCATCCTGATCGTCCTGGCCGTCGTTGTGATGCAAACACCGCTCGTCGGGACGGTCGAACGGGTGATCGACGGCGATACGATCCGGGTTCGTCTCGGTGAACGGATCGAAACGGTCCGCTATATCGGCGTGGACACACCGGAGACCGTCCATCCCGTCCGGGGAATCGAACCCTATGGTCTGGCGGCCTCGGCTTTCAATCGAACCTTGGTCGAAGGCCGGCAGGTGCGGCTGGAATTCGATGCAGAACTACGTGACCACTACGGGCGCCTTCTCGCCTATGTCTACACCGACTCACTGTTCGTGAACGCCGAACTCATCCGGCAGGGGTACGCCCAGGTCATGACCGTGCCGCCGAATGTGCGACATGCCGATGAATTCGTGCGCCTGCAGCGTCAAGCACGCTTGACAGATCGAGGCCTCTGGGGAATCGAGGTCGCCGGAGAGGGGCAGGGGGGTGGATTCGCCGCGCAGGTTACGGCAGCGGCTGATGTGTCAACTCATCGTGACGTGTCAATTCCGGATGACACCGTCATCGTGTACATCACCCGCACCGGTACGAAGTACCACCGGGCCGGGTGTCATCATCTCCGGCACAGTCATATTCCGCTGACACTGGCTGAAGCCAAGGAGCGGGGATACTCGGCCTGCAGTGCCTGCAGACCACCGGAATAGAAAGCAGCGTGGTGCGGCGGCCGGCAGAAGGCTGAACGGGCCGGCCGGAGAAGAGAGCAGCAGGCCGTAGTGGACCTGGAGGTACGCCTCCATCACCTCGGCCAGGACATGGCTGAAGGCCAGCCGGTTCTCGGCCGTATCCCGGATCCCGGGATAGTGCAGTTCGATCTGCACGCCGTCTACGACCCCCCCGTCCCGGGAACCGTGGCGTTCGGTGTTGTAGCCGGCTGAATAGAACGGTTCTGCCCCCGCATCCGGTTGCGGTGAGCTGGGAACGGCCGGGATGCCGGCTGCTTCCAGGAGGGTACCGAGGCTGGAGGAGCCGCGCAGGAGATCGGAGAGGCTCAGCGGTGAAGTCAGGGCCAGGTTCCGGATCGAGCATTTGTCGATATAGTACGATCCGTCGAGGACCTCGTCGGTCTGTTTCAGGTCGGTATTGGAGATCAGGTACCCCAGTTCGAGGCGGGCGACCGGGTGGCTGTGGCCGTGCAGGTCGATATAGAAGCCCCGGCCGAAGTCGGCGGTCACCACCGCCTCGGCGGCGTCGATGAAACGGTGGTATTCGAACCACGCCCATTGCGCCAGGGAATCCCCCTGGGCGGCTTCGAGGATGTCGCGGTTGGCATCCAGCTTGATCCGGGCCAGGTGGCAGATGATGAGGTGGGGGCGGTCGCCCGCAAACCGTTCGGCGAAGGCGTCGCTGATCGTCCGGGCCATCTCCTGGGTGTTGACGTCCCGTCCGCTCGTGCCCCAGGTCCGGTCGGCGATCTCGTCCGGGTAGAGATAACCGCCGTGCGGAGCGCTCAGCACCAGGGGCATGTCGCCGACCACGTACTCGATGTAGGCATTGCGGCCGTACAGGACCGCACCGGGTGTCGGAGCCACGGATCCGGCTGTGAACTCGACCGCCAGGTCACCACAGGTGACGCGGAGAAGGTTGGTTACTCCGGGGACCGGTCCGAGATACCAGACCGTCCGCGCCCGTCCGTCCGGACCGGTCCGCACGAAGAGACCGGGCACCCAGCCGTCCCCGGCCGCAACGTCGAACCGGACCTCAACACCGGGGCAGGGGTTGCCGAGCGAATCGCGCAGGACGATCGTCGGGTCGAGAGGCAGGCGGGTTGCGGCCGTGGCGGTCTGCCCGTCGCCGAGATGGATCTGCAGGCTCGCCGGGGTCCCCGCTACCGCCTGTGCCCGCAGCAGCACGGGCTCGAGCCCGGTCACCGCGGCCTGCAGGAGGTGTTCTCCGACCGAGGATCCGAGCGTCCAGCGGGTCCGGGCCGCTCCGTTGGTGTCGGTTTCCGATTCGCCGGGCTCGACCGTTCCGCCCCCGGCGGTGACCGTCCACCGGACGGTTATCCCGGCAAGGGGCCGGGAGCGGGTGTCGGTGACCCGGACTTCGAGGGCGGCCAGCCCGGCTCCGGCGGCCGCGGTCTGGTTATCTCCCGAGAGCACCTCGAGCCGGGACGGCCAGACTGGTTCGGGTCGACTCGGATTGCGCCCGCAGCCGGCCAGCAGGAGGGCGCCGGCGAGACCGACGCCGATCAGAAGGACGGAGCGGTCGGGACCGGACGGCGCTCCGTTATCACCATGGGCCGGGTCAGCCATCGAGTCTCCGGCTAGACCCGGTCGATGATCCCCAGGGGGGCCCGCTCCCGCCACGAGCCGCGGGTGAAGTCGGGGAACTCGATCGAGCGGCTCTTCCGGGCGATCGAGCGCTCACTCAGCTCGACCACCGCGCTCCAGGCCGCGCCGTCGTAGACGTCCATGTCCATCGGGGCGCCCTCGCGCAGGCACTGCACCAGGCGGTAGTCCTCGATGTAGTCCATCCCGCCGTGCCCGGCTCCGGCGGCGGATTCCTGGATGGCGGTGTAGAGCGGGTGCTCCCATTCCTCGTACCAGTCGGCCAGATCGGCCCACTGGTGGGGGCGGTTGATCCCCTCGATGTAGATTTTCTGCTCGGGGTACTTGCGCACCAGCCCCTTCGTGCCCTGCACCAGGACCTTGCGGGAGTAGGGGCGGGGAGTGTTGGTGTCGTGGGTGACGATGATGGTCTGGCCGCCGGTGGTGCGGATCAGGGTGTTCTGCACGTCCCCGAGGGCGTACTGCTGGGTCGCCCACTCGTGGTCGGGGCCGAACTCGCGGGCGGCGAAAGTGGCGAGGCCGCCGGAGTTGCAGCTCATCGAGACCAGGAAATCGAACTGGTTGCCCCGGTTGATGTTCAGGCACTGGGCGATCGGCCCCAGGCCGTGGCAGGGGTAGAGATCGGCGTTGCGCGCGATGGAGTGGTAGATCCGCCAGCGCTCCACGTAGTAGGTCGGGGAGGTCTTCAGCTCCCGCAGGTCGTGCAGATAGCCGCATTCGGCGTGCAGGAGGTCGCCGAAGAGCCCCTTGCGGACCATGTTCAGGACCATCAGTTCGGTACGGTCGTAACAGCAGTTCTCCATCATCACGCAGTGACGGCCTGACCGTTCGGAGGTCTCCACCAGGTCCCACAGTTCATCCAGGTAGATCCCCATCGGGATCTCGGTGGCGGCGTGGCGGCCGTTCCGCATCGCTTCGAGGCAGATCGGAGCGTGGTACTGCCAGGGGGTGACGCAGTAGACCAGATCGAGGTCCTCCTCGGCGATCATGCGGATGTACTCCTCATGGGATCCGGAGTAGCCCATTGGGACCGGGCGTTCGGCTTCGGTGAACCACCCCTGAACCCGGGTCACCCGTTCGGGGAGCAGGTCACAGAGCGCGCGGACCTCCACGTTGGGGATCCGCATGAAGTTCCGCACGTGCCCGGTGCCCTGATTGCCCAGGCCCACGAAACCGACCTTGACGGTGTCGACCGGATCGGTGGTGAAAACGAGCGGAGCCGATCCACCTGGGCGGCCGGAGCAGGACGAGAGCGCACCCGCCGCGGCCATTCCCAGCCCGGCGGCGGTGGTTCTCAGGAAGTCGCGGCGATCGACGTTGTCGTTCATTTACGGGACTCCTCCCCTTTTAATGTATCTTGACACACCTGATATATGTTTTGTCATGAAATAATTGGCATAAAACAATCTTATTATAAGCTAATGATTCATATTGTATTATAACACTCATCATAGTTCATTACTGCCTCTCATCCTGTCCAACAAACGCCTATCCTTCTTCGATGGTCTTCCTTTTCCAGTGAAAGTCGGCGTCGGCGCCGATTTCATCTGGGCGGCGAGCAGTTCGCGACGGCGGCGCGATGCCTCGGTCTCGGCATAAAGCCGCTCCGCTTCGGTGGCGGGACCGCGCTTCTCGGCCAGATCCCGGATGACGATCTCGTACGTGTAGATTCCCCGTGTGATGGTGAGCTCGTCGCCTGCCCTGACCGTCTTCGACCGCTTCACCCGGGCGCCGTTCACATGCACCTTCCCGCCGTCGACGGCCTTCATCGCCAGCGACCGGGTCCGGAAGAAACGGGCCGCCCACAGCCAGCGATCCAGCCGCATGGTATCCGGCATCATCCTCTCCGGACAACCGGTGAATTGTGAGGACCCGGTCTCAGGCCGGCCAGCCCTCAACTTCCGTTGCGATCCGCCGCGACGCGAACCAGGCCAGAACGAAGATCGGTACGGCCAGCGCGAAGAGCAGGCCGATGCCGATACCGACACTGGTGAAGAATCCGACGAAGGGGATGTCGTGAACGCCGTAGTCGTGAAGCCGCGGGATCAGATCGCGGGTGATGGACATGCCGAATCCGCTTTCCAGCAGGGCCCACGGGATACTGATGATGGCCCACAGCTTGATGAGCCGGGCTCCCGACTGCCGGCGCTTGAGCAGGTGGATACCGGCCACGAGCAGCAGGACGGCCAGCCCCAGTTCGATGATGCCCGAGCTGAGGATGTAGGCATTGTGCGGCATGAATTCGCGGATGAAATCGTACTCATGCCGGGGAACCGACCGGGAGATCCACTCCATCATCCACGGACGGAAGATCGGCCAGGAGAAAGAACCCAGTTTGCCGAGGGCGCCGAGCGATCCGAAGATTATGCCGAGCACTCCGAATACACCCGGCCAGCTGGTCGGATGGCGGTGCGGTGGCGCACCCGGAGGCGGGGGCGACCCCGGTCCGGTATCGCGCGGCCGGAAGTCCCCGGCGCGATCGGGGGTCGGCGGCGGCACCGAACCCTGTGGAGGAGCGGGCGGTTCGGGCGGTTCCTCCGGCCGGGGCTCAAACTCGCGTCCGAAGCTGGCGGGAAGGTCATCGCTCATGGCTACCATCCTTCGCGGTAGATCCGGCCGAGGTACTGGTTGGCCTCGGGCAGGTTCGTAAAGGTCAGGGACGCACCGTCCCATTCCAGACGATCGTTCATGCGGATCGCGACACAGCCGAGCAGGATGGTCTCGGTCAGCGGCCCGGAGTAGGCGAAGTTCGCCCTGGCCGGTTCACCGCCCCGGCACGCTTCCAGCCACTCCTCACGGTGCCCGATCGAGCGGGGCAGGGTGGGCGCGGGCTGGACGTAGGCGTCCATGCGGGCCTGAGGAATGAGGCAGGCGTTCCGCGCATAACACCCGCACATGATCTTGCCTGTCTCGCCGATGAAGATCACCCCTCCGTCCCGGTCGCCGATCCTGCGGCCCGGCTCCAGTTCCTCGGGCCGCGGCGGCATCAGCCCACCGTCCCACCAGACCATTTTGACCGGAGGCATTCCCTCCCGGGCGGGGAAGTGGTAGGTCACCATCGAGGCCAGCGGGTAGGTCTCATCGGTCCGGCGGACCGAGGAGGCCTCGACACTGGTCGGGTACCCCAGCTTCAGGGCCCAGAAGGGGAAGTCCACGATGTGGCAGGCCATGTCCCCCAGCGCCCCGGTCCCGAAGTCCAGCCAGGCCCGCCACCGGTTCGGATGATAGGCCGGGTTGTATCCGCGGACCGGCGCCGGTCCCAGCCACAGGTCCCAGAGCAGGTCCTCGGGGATCGCGTGCTGCTCGCCCATGATCTTCGGGATATTCTCATAGGTCACCGCAAGCCCGTCCGGCGTCGCCGGCCTGGGCGAACTGGCCGTCTCGCGACGGTACAGGTGGACCGTCTTCACGTCTCCGATCGCTCCCGCCCGGAACCACTCGACGACCAGACGCATATCCTCCGTGGAGTGGCCCTGGTTGCCGGTCTGCACGGTTACTTTGTACTTCTTCTCGAAGTCCATCATGCGCCGCGCCTCTTCAATCGTGCGGCACATGTTCTTCTCGACGTACACGTGCTTGCGCCTTGCCATCGCCG
>CAYSYY010000229.1:0-6114 GCA_964435265.1 uncultured Gemmatimonadota bacterium | reverse complement strand
GGCCACCTCCATTCGGGGGTGGTACTTCAGATCGCCCCCTACGAAGAGCCGGGCCCCGCGCTCGGCCGCGATGCGGATGTAATCAGAGGCGCTGCCGCCGACGGCAGCAACGATCGAGATCTCGCCTTCGGCCGGCCCGGTGACGTTCAGCGGCACCCCTCCGAGGACCTCCTTGAGGTGCGTCAGCACGTCGGCGAGCGGCTGCGTTTCAGGCAGGACCCCGATAGCCCCGATACCCATATCCGCCCCCTGACCGTAGGTCCGGAAAAGGTCGTAGGCCACCTCGTCATAGGGGTGGTTCTTCCTCAGGGCGGTCAGGACCCGGTCGATAAGGTCCTCGTGCACCCGCATCTCCAGGCGGATCTCGTTGACCTGCTCCAGTCGGCCGATCTCCCCCACCAGGGGCCGCGCTCCGCCCATGGGACGGTACGAGCCCGTTCCGGCCAGGGCGAAACTGCATTCTTCATAGTTGCCGATCAGACCGGCTCCGGCCTTGGCCAGGGCTCCGCGCAGGTCCTCGGCGTGCTCGTCGGGGACGAAGGTCACCAGCTTGTACCAGACGCCTTCCTCGTCGGGAGCGAGGATCTGGGTGCGCTCCAGCCCGATGGCGTCGGCCAGGGCTCCGCTCACTCCATGCGGCTGCCGGTCGGCGCAGGAATGGACCGCGATGAGTCCGATATCGACGGTGACGAGAGCTTTGGTGACGGCGCCGGCATACGTTCCGGGATCGATCGCCGAGAAGTGCGGGTAGTAGAGGGGGTGGTGGGTGACCAGGAGCTGCGCCTGCCAATCGATCGCCTGCCTGACGGCGTCGACCGAGGGATCGAGCGCGACCAGACATCGCTCCACCGGCCGGTCGGTAACGATCTGCCAGCCGCTGTTGTCGTCGTCGTAGGCGGTTGCGAAGGGGAATCGCCTGTCGAGGGCCGCGTAGACCTCTTCAGGCGAGGGGATCATCTCAGCCCCGCCGTCCGAAATGAAAATGCACCCGCAGAGGGGTGCATGTCATCAGAGGGAACCGTGTGTCTCGGACAAATGGGATGATGCGGCGCTCCATGCAGCCCTCGTAAGGGGTGCCCGTGACCGGCGGGTCGGTCCACCCGCCCGCCGAATGTTCCAGCCGATATAATCAGGTCACGGGAGGCGGGCTTGTCAACGTCCGGTTTTCTCCGGCCACCGACGTCCCCGTAAGGGAACGGTGAAGAGCACCCCCTGCATCAGTCCGGTACGCGGCAGCCTGATGGAAGCGGCCTCCACCCGTTCGGCCAGGCTCAGGTAGAAAGCGGCCGCTCCGGCGAGCATCGGGGCCCGGTCCCACGGGATGCCGAGCCGGACCAGTTCCTCGGGACCCTCCTCGATCACCATCTCCAGGAGCTGCTCGAACTCCTCCGGCGTGATCCCCGTAACGGTGGAGTCTTGTTCGCTCCACCTCCCCCACTCCACCGCCAGATGGTCGAGCATGGTCGCCTGGCCCCCCACAAATACCAGCGTGCCGCCGGGGGCGGTGGTTGCAAGCAGGGAGGAAGTCAGGTCCCTTCCCACCCCCACGGCCAGCTCCCCGAGCTCGCGGCGGGCGGCCACACCCGCCCTGCGCTGTCGCAGGAACATCTCGAAACTCGAGGCCAGACCCAGCGCGAAGCTCTCGATGCGCGGCGATCCGCCCCCGCCCCCCCCCGGTGCGATGATCTCGAGACTTCCCCCGCCCAGGTCGATCACCAGGTCGGGATCGGGGCTCTCCGGGGCGGCGAAATGCACCGCGTGAAGGACCAGCTCAGCTTCCTCGGAAGCCGCGATGATCTCCAGGTGGAGACCTGATATGCCTGCGATGAGATCGACCGTCTGGGAGGCGTTGGCTGCCCGCCTGAAGGCTTCCGTACCCACCGCCCGGTACCGGTTCAGACGGTAGGAATCCATGACCTGGGCGAACCCGCCGGCCGCCGCGCTGAGTGCTTCGATGGTGTCGTCCCGGAACTCGCCGAGCCGGAAGGCATCACCGGCCAGGCGCAGAGCCTCCCGCTCCCGGTGCACGATCTCCAGACCGTGCCTGGAGTCGAGGCTGGCGACGGCAAGCCGCAGGCTGTTGGAGCCGAAATCGAGCCCCGCGATGAGATCTCCCGACCGCTTCTTCATATGATCACAAAAGCTGGTGGGCCCAGCAGGGATCGAACCTGCAACCTGCGGATTATGAGTCCGCTGCTCTAACCGGTTGAGCTATGGGCCCGATCTTCTCCCTCGCGTCCGCCAGGGAGGCATCGGAAAGATGGGCGTACCTCTTAGTTGTGGCCAGCTCTTTGTGCCCTCATACAGAAGCTCTTGCGGTGTTGTGGACGATCTTTATTCAGCCCGCAGAACCTCAGCAGGATCAATCACCAGGGCTCGTCTGGCTGGTACATACGCGGCTGCTGCGGACACAATAATGGCAAGGGCGGCGACGGTTCCATATGTCAGGGGATCGCGCACGTTCACATGGAAAAGGAAACTGCGAATCAGACCTCCCCCGTTGGAAGCCAGAACGAGGCCGATGCCGATACCGACAAGGGCGCAACCCAGACTCCCCCGAAGGATCATCGTCGAGAGGCTCCGTGCCTGAGCTCCGAGGGCGAGACGAACCGCCATCTCATGATTCCTCCGGGCGACGGTCCGAACAGCCACCCCGAAGATTCCGATCGCGGCAATGAGGAGAGCGGAGACAGCAAAAGCACCGACCAGAAGGGCGCGATAGCTCTCATCCACGGCCGACTCCGGAATGACCCGGGACATGATATATGGGTCCTGCAGGAGAATGTTCCCGTCCACCGAGTGAATGATCGGTCGCAGGGATGCTGCGACCGCGTGCGGGTCCTCAGTTGTTCTGATAACGAAGTTCAAGCGTATTCCCTGGAATCCCGGGTTCTGCAGGCAGGCGCCGAAGAGCGGGGATAGCGGCTCCGTACCGATCCCCTGGTACCGTATGTCACCGACAACACCGACCACGGTGTACCAGTCCGGGTCGAAAGAGAGTCGCACGTGTTCCCCGATCGGCGAGCGGTCCGGCCACAACTGCCGGGCCGCGGTCTCTCCTATGACGACAGCTTTCTCCCTGCCGGCCCTGTCATCCCAGTTCAGGGACCGCCCCTCCAGGACGGGTATCCTCATGGTTTCCAGGTAACCCGGCATGATAGCGTCGCAGGGGAGCGTGGGACGGGATTCCTCCTCAACGAAGGATCTTCCTTCGATCTCGAGTGATCGTCGGCTGGGGGGGGCATCAGAAAAGGCGCATACCAGCTGGCGCCGGCGTCGGCTATTCCAGGAACCTCCTTGAGGCGATGCAGGACTCTCTCTTACGTGGAGCTGATTTCCGGGATGGTGCGACCATCGGGAACAGCAGCGCGAATGGAGATGATCCTCTCGGGATCAAAACCCAGATCGACGCGGAAGAGCTCATCGACAGTACGGGCGAACAATCCACCGGTAATGAGCAGCGCCACGGTGAACGCAACCTGCAGGGCAATGAGAGTTCTATCACCCCATCGTTTCTGTGCCGGAAGACTGCTCCCCCACCTCTCCGGATACTGACTGGACCGGCGACTCAGTTGGAGAGCCGGGATGAGCCCGAAGAGGATGCCTGAGAGGATGCCTGCTGCACAGGCGAAGAGCAGGACAGGTGCATTCACGCTGATGGTGTGGATTCTGGATGTTTCCGGGGCGAACCGGGCCAGTGCTGCCGTTCCCGCGAAGGCCAGAAACACACCCGGTACGCTCCCCAAAGCTCCGAGAATAACGCTCTCGGTCAAAAACTGTCGCAAAATCCGCATCCGTCCGGCACCGATGGCGAATCGCGTCGAGACCTCACGCGCCCGTACATAGTTCTCACCCAATAGCAAGGCCGCAACATTCCCGCAGGCGATGAGAAGAAGCAGGGCTGCCGGGATACCCAGCAGTGCGAGCTGTGAAGGCAGGCCTGCCCGCTCGAGGTCGATAAGGCGCGCCAGTTGAAATCGAAAACCGTCGGCATCACGATCCCCTCGGACCAGCACCTCGATCTCGGCCTCTGCTCTCTCGATGGTGGTTCCCGGCGCCAGCCTGGCCATAACCCGATACGCGCCGTTGAGAAAGGGAGCGCACGAGTTCCCGGGGTACGATGCCGATGATGGTGTACTCGATCTGATCGAGGTTCAGTGTGCTTCCGATTACTCCCGGGTCCCCCGCGCAACGCTGGTGCCAGAACGTCTCTGCGAGGACGACGACGGGCTTTAACTACGGGCCCGATTCACCGGGGAGGAACCACCGTCCGACGATCGGACTGGCTCCCAGGAGTGAGAGGAATGAGGGAGACGCCTCACCGACGGTCAGTTCTTCGGGACCTTCATCACTCCAGAGAGTCATGTTCGCGAAGTTGTAGATGGAGATGTCACGGGTGAAGTCTGATCCATCCCGCCAGGCGGTGTACTGATCGTGGTTGATGGCTGTGCGCCGCCACTCACCTTGCGCTGTTTGAACGCTCGCCGATCCGGTGACCAGGCGGTCCGGTTCCAGGAAGGGAAGGTCTGGAAAGAGAATCCCGTCGATGACGCTGTAGACGGTTGTCGTCGCACCGATCCCGAGGGCCAACGCGGCGATGGCCACCGCAGTGAATACGGGGCGCCGGCGCAAGACACGGAAGCCGAACCGGACATCGTGGAACAGATCTTCCAGAGCCCGGGTCCCCCGGGCATCGCGGGCTCTCTCCCGATGCACCTCCACTCCTCCGAAGGCAATCTGTGCCTGCCGGCGGGCTTCCTGCGGATCCATGCCACTCTGGATCAATTCCCGGGTCGCCATCTCCAGATGGAATCCGGCCTCTTCAGTGAACTCCCGGTCCATTCGGTCTCTGCCGAAAAAGGCCCGTAGGCGGAACCAGAGGTCTTTCAGCCCTGACATCATTCGTTCCTCACACCAGTCCCAGGATCTGATCAACCGCGGTCGTCAACCTGCCCCACCGTTCCTCCTCACTCATGAGCTGTTGTTCGCCTGCCCGGGAAAGCAGGTAGTACTTCGCCTTCCGGTTGTTTTCTGTGATTCGCCATTCGGATTTGATCCATCCGGCCCGGGTCATGCGGAGAAGGCTGGTGTAAAGAGATCCCTGGTTCACCTGAAGGGCTCCCTCCGACACCTGCTGAATCCGTTTGGTGATTCCCCAGCCGTGCATCGGTTCGACCTTGAGTACTTTGAGGATGAGCATATCAAGGGTGCCCTGGATCATATCCGGTGTCTTCTTCGACATCGCTGTGCCCCGAAGATTACAGTCTTGCGTTAATTTTGTTATTCTCCTGACGGTCAGGAGAAGGATAGGTAATCATCTCCTGACGATCAAGAGGAATAGAGACTATATTATTGAGCGTCGAGTGCCCGGGAGTTGTTCAGAAGGTGAAGATATCTCCCTTTTCTTTCAATGCCTCGGCATTCTCGAGGACGTACCGGGTGTGACCAGGATACGGATTCCGCCGATCGAATTCGCTCGGATAGACATGCATCCTGATAGTGCGGGTTCCGGTGCCGGTATCGGTATCGTTGCTCATTATCACGGCGCCGATGAAAATCGATCTGCCCTCCGGAGATTCCTGATACTGCGGATTGCAGGTATCGCCCTTCTTGAACTGAGAAGCCACAGCCGGGTCGACGTTCTGGAATACCAGCTCGACAACCTTATGAGAATCCATCCACATGATGTCGGAGATGTGCCCGACCGGTCTTCCTGCCGTCATTCTCTTCTCCAATTCCTTCTTCGGTCGAACGGGCGGTCCGGCCCGCTGCCTGCTCGTGGCTGTCACGTCGATACGGGTCGCGGGTATCCCGCCCGTGTATTCCCAATATACCCCGGAGGCGTGAGAACACTAACCATCAAGACACGTCGCGGTCCAACAGGGAATCGCCCCTCGGGGCCTGTCCCATGATCCCCAAGCCGGCTCGATCGCTCGCTGAATGTCTCCGCCGGTATACTATATGCATACGAGGAGATGCAACCATTTGTCCGGCGAGGTCATCGAAAAAATTCACTTCATGCTATCCCATGCTGATCTCCCGCCCGGACCGGTGAGGATGGAGCTTGAAGTGGGAGGTCGGTGCGTGATGTCCCTATATGCTCTGCGATATCCC
>CAYSYY010000228.1:0-6121 GCA_964435265.1 uncultured Gemmatimonadota bacterium | reverse complement strand
ACTTTCCTCAACAAGATCTATATCGCTCCTCTGACCGGTGATTCCCTGGTGGTGAACTACGCCTGTTCCGATCAGATGGAGATCTGGACCTCCTCGGGGACGCTCGCCCGTATCGTTCACCGGAATGTTCCTTTCCGGCCTCGGGAACCGGTCGAGGACACCGCCCCGCCCCCGCCGCCGCTGTCGGGGGGCGGCGCAGCGGCCCAGCCGGCGGTGCGGCGCGATGTGGTTCTCGACATTCTCAGCACCGGCGTAGCGGTGAGTCCCGACGGTGCCTTCTGGGCCGTCGTCACCGCCCTCGATCCGACCGATTTCCCCACCCGTTCACTCCGGCCGCAGAGCGCCAGCACCCAGCGCTGGGCACTGGATCTCTTCGCCGGTTCGGGGGAATGGCTGGCGCGACAACCGATGGGGGATGCGATCCCGTTCGCCCTGCTGGAATGGACTGCTGACGGTCTCTACCTGCTCAATCCCAACGGAGACGGCACCGTCCGCAGGTATCAGGTCATTTCTTCCGGCGGGTGAACTTCAATCCCGACCAGGTCTCGTCGATCGCACAGATCTTGAAATCCACCAGCCCGGCGGCCAGACCGGTCTCCCGGACGGCCTGCTGGGTCAGGTCGCTCGTCACGGCCGCGCCTTTCTTCGGCCAGGCGATCCAGACAGGCGCCCCGTTCAGATTCCCGATCACCGCCGGGAGCTTCTGCTCGAGCTCGTGGCGGGCGCGCACGAACCAGATATAGAGATCGCCCGTTCCGTCCGTCTCCCGCCGCAGCATCACGTCGGCCGGCAGTTCGCCGAGGGCCGCCTCGAACGCATCGGGCGCGTTGAGCAGGATCACCGTCATCCCCTCCCGGAGACCGAGCTTCTGCGGCAGCGGAGTGTCGGCGTACCCGGCCAGATTGGATGAGGGGACGATGGGATCGGGGGGCGGATTCTCGATGGTGCGCTTCAGGATGCGCTCGATCCGGGTCCAGGAGGTGAAGGCGGCGTCGGGCAGCAGGCTCCGGACCTGTTCCGTTCTGTCGGGATCGCCTTCGATGAAGACGAGCGGGATCGAGCGGGTACCCGCATTGTGGCGCAGCGCCACTCCGACATCCCGGCCCTGCGAAGGTGCCCGGGTGAGATCGATGACACACGCCGAGGGCGGATCGTCGCGCATGGCCCGGATGGACTCGTTCCCGGTGAAGGGCAGCGCGTCGACCTCGTAACCGAGTTCCCGGAGATCCTCCGCCCGGTCCTCCGCCGCACTCGTATGCCAGGTGAACAGCCTGATGCGATGCATGGTCATCCCCCCGACCCGTTATGTCATCGCTCGCACTGACGGGCCAGTCTATGGTACGACCATCGGCGCTCTCTGGTTGCAGAAGGGCGGCCTCGGGTATCAGAGCCGGCGGGGGTTTCTGATAGAAATTGAACGGGCGGAAACCCGCCGGGGGATTCCATCGTATCAACGGATACCTGAATGAGCTAGGTATCAGGCGCACCGACGGGGGGCACGCATGAGCGGCAGCGACATCTTCACCGGCACTCTCGATCTGCTGATCCTCAAAGCGGTCGCGCAGGAACCCCTGCACGGCTATGCCATCGGCCGCTGGATCCGGCAGCGGAGCAACGAGATCCTCCAGATCGAGGAGGGCGCCCTCTACCCCGCCCTGCACCGCCTCGAACGGCGCGGCCTGCTCTCCTCGGACTGGGGGGAGAGTGAGACAGGGCGCCGGGCCAAGTTCTATATCCTCACCTCAACCGGTCGGGAAGCCCTCGACACCGGCGCCGAACGCTGGTCGCTGCACTCCGAGGCCGTGCGGACGGTCCTCGAAGGAGCGGAATCCTGATCCGTCCCGTTCCCCTCCTTCAATGATCCCGCAGCGTCAATGACCCGTCAGCGTCAATGATCCCGCAGCGTCAATGACCCGTCAGCGTCAATGATCCCGTACCGTGAGGGTGCCCCGCAGGCGGATGTCCTGTGAGGACGCGCCGACCATGATCTCGATCTCCCCCGGTTCCACGATCCATTCCAGGTTCCGGTCGGGGAAGGCCAGGTGGGCGGGGGTCAGGGTGAAGGTCACTCTGCGGGTCTCGCCCGGCTCCAGAGCGATCCGCTCGAAACCCCTCAGCTCCTGCACGGGGCGGGCCACACTGGCCACGGGATCGTGCAGGTAGAGCTGCACGACCTCGTCGCCGGCGGCTCCTCCCGAGTTGGTCACCTCCACCGACACCTCGGCGCTGCCGCCGGGCAGGATCCCGTCCGGGGTGACGCGCAGGTTCGCATAGCTGAAGGTGGTGTAGCTCAGCCCGTAGCCGAAGGGGTAGAGGGGCGTGCCCGGCAGATCGACGTAGTCGTAGCCCCGCCCGGTGGGTTTGTGGTTGTAGTAGAGCGGCAGCTGGGCCACCGAACGCGGCCAGGTGATGGGGAGCCGGCCGGCGGGGTTGAAGTCGCCGAACAGCACCTCGGCCACGGCCGTGCCCCCCTCCTCACCGGCGTACCAGGCCTCGATCACGGCCGGCACCTCCTCGAGCCATCCCCCCATGGTCACGGCACTGCCGGTCATGAGCACCACCACGGTCGGCGTGCCGGTCGCCGCGACGGCCCGGATCAGTTCCTCCTCCTGAGCGGGCAGGTCGAGCTCGGCCCGGTCGCGTCCCTCCCCCTCGTTCACTCCCAGTACCAGGATCGCGGCGTCGCTCGTGCGGGCGGTCTCGACGGCCCGCCCGAGCGCCTCGTTCACCTGCCCCTCGATCCGCCAGCCCAGGGCGGCCACGGCCCCGCCGCCGTTCTCATAATACTCCAGCCTCACCGCATGGGCGCGCCCGGCCTCGAGCTGAAGGGTCACGAAGTTGGTCCCCGGCGCGCGGTCGCTCCAGAACTCGGCCACCGGCCGGCCGTCCAGGAAGAAGCGGAAGCCGTCGTCGGTGGTGATGCTCAGCTCGTACTCGCCGGTGACGGGGGGAGTGAGCGTGCCCGTCCAGCGCACCGAGAAGTGATCGGCCCGCACGCTCTCGTCGGGGGAGCCCCCGCCCCAATCGAAGGAAACCTCCTCATCGACCCGCACCAGCACGGGCTCGCCCGCCAGCTCCTGGTTGTTGAAGTACTCGGCCTTGAGCCCACGCCGGCCGGCGAACTCCGGCCCCGGGGAGAGGCAGGACGAGGGGATCGCCGGGAATCCGGCCTGGTCGAGGCTGCAGCCGCGCTCGAACCGGATCGCGATGCGGTGCCCGGGCAGGGCCCGCAGGCCGTCGAGCACCGATACGAGTTCCATGCCGGAGCCGCTGTAGCCCCCCAGGCGGACCTGGTCGGCCAGCGGACCGATCACGGCCAGGGTTTCCAGGTCCTTGGGAAGCGGCAGGACGTGGCCCTCGTTCTTGAGCAGCACGATCGCCTCACGCGCGGCCCGCCGGGCCAGCTCGCGGTGGGCGGCGGAGTCGTTGAGGCGTTCCGCCTCGGCCGGATCGACCCAGGGATCCTCGAACAGCCCGAGCCGGAACTTGGCCGCGAGCACGCGGCGCACCGCGGTATCCAGCACGCTCCCGGCGATCATCCCCGCGCGCACGGCGGTGAGCAGCGGATCGCCGTAGATGTAGATACTGGGCAGCTCGACATCGAGGCCGGCCTCGAGCGCCTGCTTTGCGGTCTCCTCGGGATCAGCGGCGGTATGATGCATGCTCAGGATCCCGCCGACCGAACCGTAGTCGGAGACCACGAAACCCTGGAAACCCCACTCCCGGCGCAGGATCTCGGTGAGCAGGTAACGGCTCGAGGAACAGGGGGTGCCGTCGTAGGAGTTGTAGGCCGCCATGACCGACTGCGCTCCGGCCTCCTGGAAACAGGCCCGGAAAGCGGGAAAGTAGATCTCGTGGAGCAGGCGTTCGGAGAAGTGCACCGGATTGGAGTCGCGCCCCCCGTCGCCGATATTGGCCACGAAGTGCTTCGGGGTGGTGATGACGCCGGCCGACTCGATCGATGAGCAGAAGGCCACCCCCATGCGGGCGGTGAGCCAGGGATCCTCGCCGTAGGTCTCCTCGACCCGGCCCCAGCGTACGTCGCGGGAGATGTTGATGGTCGGGGAGAGCACCTGCCGGATACCCCGGCTGCGGGTTTCCCGCCCGATCGCCGCCGCCACCTCCTCCATGAGGCCGGTATCCCAGGTGCTGGCCAGCCCGATCGACTGCGGGAAGCTGGTCCCCCCCTGCCCCACGATCCCGTGCAGGGCTTCGTCGTGCATCAGCACCGGGATGCCCAGCCGGGTTTCCTCCACGAACCGCCGCTGCACCGCGTTCATGACCTCGGCCGAGGCCCGGGGGGAGTAGGCCCGCAGGAAGCACCCCACCCCGCCGAGTCCCATCGCAAGGTACTCCTCCCATGCCTCCGGCTCGCTGATGATGCAGCGCAGCTGGGCGACCTTCTCCTCCACCGTCATCCGGGCGAGCAGGTCGTCGACCCGCCGCTGGATCGGCAGAGCGGGATCGCGGTAGGCGGGTACCGGTTCGGCCGGCGCGGCCGCCGCGCGCGCCCGGCGCCCCTGGGCTGAGGCCGTGGCGGGAGTGGTGCCGGTCAGCAGCAGGGCCGCCGGCAGAATCAGGAGGCTGAGGCTGAGACGGATCAACGGGCGGGTTCTCATGGTCGTCCCCCGGTGAATGGAAGGAGCGGTGACGGGATCAGGGAGGATTATATCCGGCCCGGACAGGACAGGGGAAGGCGGGCCGGACGTTCCGTTCTCCCGGTCAATGTCTGTCCCGATCGATCCAGCCCAATCGCCGGAAAGCCGCGAGCGGGCAGGTCACACTCGTCAGATAGACCGGATTCTGTCGATAGTCGCCGTCCGGATGGATGCACTCGTACGGCGAGCCGTATTCATCTCCCCGGCGGAAATCGCCGGTCCGCAACTCCTCGACGTACTCCAGAGCGAGCGCGCGTGCGGCTTCGGCATCGACTCCGGCCACGGCATGGCATACCCATCCGGTCGGCGTGTTCCAGTAGGCCCCGTTCTGACAGCGGTTCCTGGAGAAGACATTGTTCACCGTCTGTTCCCAGGCGCTCAGCTCGCTGAAATCGCGGTCGGTGGGCACATGCCGGATGTTGCCCTGCCAGGCGATAGCACCATCGGACAGGGCCCGCGCGAGCGCCTGTGAGACCCGCCTCGCGTTCCTGGTGCTCAAGACACCGGGATAGACGGCGAAGGCCGATCCCCAGACATCGGGCTGCGCGCTCCTGCCCGTGCTCGCCCGAAGCAGTCCCCCGTCCCGCATGAAGGTGGCCTGGATATCCCGCGATATCGTCCCGGCCAGAGAGCGGTACCGTTCCGCTTCCTGGGGCGATCCGGATATCCGATAGAGGTCGGCCAGCTGTTCCGCCGCCCGGCAGCGGAGGATCGAGCCGCGTCCGTGAGTGACCACCAGCTGCCAGGCCATCTCCACGAAGTAGAAATGGTCGTCCAGACTGGGGTAGTACCCCCACGGCCGTCCCTGCGCTTCATATTCATAGGTTCCGGGGAAGTAGATTGGTCTGGCATCGAAGGTGATGTGATCGGCGATCGCCCCCCCGCGGCACGAGGCTCCCCGTCGGCGTCCGCCAGTCCTCCGGCGCCTGGCAGTGGGCCGTCAGCATGAGCGCGTGCTCGATCTCGTCGGGCGGGATGAGCCCGTATTCGAGCGACATCGTGAAATCCCTGATCCAGACAGCCGGATAGCAGTTCCGGCCGCCGGGCCGGATCACCGTGCCCCCGGTCGTGTTCGGGCCGCGTCCCGCCACCGACTCCCCCGGCCGCACGCGCGAGGCCTCGATAACCTCCCCGGTGAGATCCTCCAGGAAGAGCATGGCTTCACGGAGCCGGGACCGCTCATCGGCCGGGCGCTGCCGGTCCGCCTGCCGGCAGGCGATCAGGAGAAGAACGGTGAGCTGTTCCATCCCAGGGGAAGGAAACTGCATTCCTGTGCCGTTGTCACCCCCTGTCGGTCACCGGCTTGGAGCTATAATAAAGCTCCTGCCTGCAGACGTCTCCGGGCGGAGTCAACCATGGCGATCTGCATATGTCCATTTTACGACATATCGTAATTTGGTCTTGACCATTGACCATCAGTAGAGAAGCCGAGTCCTGGCCGTATTATGCCAACCTTCTGAGAA
>CAYSYY010000227.1:0-6122 GCA_964435265.1 uncultured Gemmatimonadota bacterium | reverse complement strand
TGCCCGCTTTCGACGGCCACTCCAACTGCTATATCGAGACCGGCTATGGGAAGGGTACCCTGATCGATTTCAACTACGACGTCGAACCGCTGCCCGGCCGGTTCCCGCTGCCCGGTTTCGGGCCGTTCTCCCTGCTGGAGGAATCCCGCGTCGATCACTGGGGCAAGTTGATGTTCCGGTGGATCTACTGGCACCTGCTCCTGAAAGGCAAGGAGCTCCCGATCCCGGTCCGGATGAGCATGGCCGGCAAGCGGGTGTGAGGGAGGCTCATCATGGCCACGGTAACCGTTGAAGAGAGCCTGCAGGCGATCCAGGCGCAGCTCGCCCGGCTCACCGAACAGGTGGCGTACCTGCACGAGCAGACCCGCCGGGACCAGAACCGCTGGGAGACCGTCGAGGATCTGGCCGCCGATCTGAAGCTGGTGGGCCAGGCCGCCTTCGAGGGGGCAGTCGAGGAACTGGTGGACCTCGATCCGCACATGACCTTCGCGGATACGGCGCGGCTGCTCCGGCGGCTTCTGGAGAACGCCGACAACCTCGAATGGACGCTCCAGCAGCTCGAGAGCGTGCGCGACCTCGTCAAAGACGCCGGCCCCATCGCGAACTACGCCTTCCAGACCCTGACCGGGAAGCTCGAGGCACTGGAGGAGGAGGGCGTCCTGGATTTCTTCCGGGAAGCCTTCCGGATCATCCAGATCATCACGGTGAATTTCTCCCCCGCCGATGTCCGGCTCCTGGGCGACAACATCGTCCTGATCCTGAGCACGGTGAAGGAGATGACCCAGCCCGAGATGATGCGGATGCTGCGCGGCCTCACCGGCGCCTATCGGCAAGCCGAAGCCGCTTCCGACGAGCTGGAGACGGGCACCTTCGCGCTGCTCAGACAGATGAGAGACCCACAGGTCCGGCGTGGACTCGCCGTGACCATGCAGATGCTCAAGACGGTCGCGGGCAATCTGGAGCTCACGGCCGATATCACCGATGGTACCGATCCAACATCCGATTCAGAGTAGCGAGGAGGTTTGCAGATATGGCAACGCTGGAGATGGCAGACCGGACGATCGAACTCGATGACGACCTCTTCCTGGTCAACGTCGACGACTGGAACCGGGAGGTGGCCGAGAAACTCGCCGCTGACGACGGGATCACTCTGACCGACCGGCACTGGGAGGTCATCGACTTCGTGCGGTCGTACTTCGCCGAGAAGGGAGAGTCCCCGACCCTGCGCAAGATCACGAAAGTGGGGGGCATCCCGACCAAGGATCTGTACGAGCTCTTCCCGGGCGGACCGGGCAAGAAAGTGGCCCGCATCGCGGGTACGCCGAAACCCGAGGGATGCGTCTGATCCGGACCGAACAGACCACCGGGATGGAAACGAGTCGGATCCTTTGAGGATCCGACCACGAAGGGATCCGCAGAGGATCCGAACAACGGGAGGGAACCATGGGTGAGAACAACGGCACCCGCAAGCTCGCCATTATCTGTTCCAAGGGAACTCTCGACATGGCATACCCGGGACTTGTGCTGGCCAATGCCGCCCGCCAGGCCGGGATCGAGGCGTTCATCTTCTTCACCTTCTGGGGGATGGACATCATCACGAAGAAGAAGATGTCCAGGCTCAAGGTCACTCCGGTCGGCAACCCGGCCATGGGCATGCCGAATCTGGTCGGCATCCTGCCGGGTATGACCCCGATGGCGACGGCGATGATGAAGAAGAAGATCGACGCCCTGGACATCCCGCCGGTCGACGAGTTCCTGGAGATGCTCTCCGATGCCGGTGCGAAACTCTACGCCTGCCGGATGGCCGCCGATCTGATGGGTCTGAAAGAAGACGATCTCATCCCCCGGATCGAAGGGATCATCAGCGCCATGGACTTCATGGATCTCTCCGAGGGCGCCCAGACGATCTTCATCTGAGGGCTCTCCGGGAACATTCGTCGGTCTACCTTCCGGGGACATTCCCGGAGCGGTGCACTCAGGGCGGAGCGGGCGCGCGTTGGAGAGCTCTGGGGAGAGCAATAGAGTCAAATTGACATTATTTAGCTTCTCTATGTAACATTATTGGAAAGAAATCGTCACTATCAGGAATGGAAGCACCACGATTGACCTCTGTGAGGAGAATCGACCATGCGGATTTCCCGGTACCTGACCGTCGCCCTGGTGTGCCTCTGCTGTGTCCCCGCGGCCGGTCTGGCCCAGACGACAGGGCAGGTCTCGATCGGTGCCGGGGGGTCCTACAATATGCCGACCGGCGTCTTCGCCGAGACCGACGGTTTGATCACCAATCTGCCTCAGACAGGTTTCGCCACCGACGGCACCTCCTACTGGGTGAAGGCCTTTTACCACCTGAGCCCGAAGTTCGCCCTCTTCGCCACCTACGCCAAACCGCAGTTCAACGTCGACAACGAGGCCGTTGAGGCCCAGGTACTGGAACAGTACGCACAGATCTGGACCTACGAGGCCGGGTACGAGCTGACGGTGATCTGTTTCGGCGCCCGGCTGACGCCGATCCGGATCGCCCTGGCCGAGCCGTACGTGCAGGCGGGGGTGGCCCGGTACAATACCGATATCATCCAGACGGTCGGGGGCACCAGGAGTGTGTTGGAATCCGATTATTCGAACACGGTCAACTTCGGCGCTGGCGTCCTGGCCCATATCGGTACCGTGGCCGTCGATGCCGGGATCGTCTACCACGCCACCGAGATCCTCATCAACGGACAGACCCTGAAATATAAAGCCACCTGGCTGGAGATCGGGCTCTCCCTGCTCTACTCCTTCGGCGGGTGATCGGCTCCCGGGGGTGCCGGGTGGCGCTCCCGGAGTTCCGCTCTCCCCGCCGCGCCTCCGCGATGCCCTGCCTCTTCGCGGGTCACTCCCCGCCTTCATCTGCGGCACGTCGTCCTCAGGAACTCCTCAGGGTGTCGACCGGATCCACCCGGATCGCCCGGAGGGTCGGCAGGTAACTGGCAAGGGTGGCGATCGCGAAGAGCAGCAGGGCCACCCCTACGAAGGTCAGTGGATCGGTCGGTTCCAGCCCGAAGACCAGTCCGCTCATGAGTCCGGAGAGAACCAGCGAAACGGTGAGCCCGGTCCCGAGTCCGATAACGGCCAGAACCAATCCTTCCCTCATGAAAAGCCCCACGATCCCTGACGGACCGGCCCCGAGCGCCATGCGGATGCCGATCTCATGGTGCCGCTGCACCACCGTCCAGGCAAGCACCCCGTAGATGCCGGCCGCGGCCAGGAGCAGGGCGATCGCGGCATAGAAGCCCAACAGCATCATCGGGAACCGGCGCTGCCGGATCGACCGCTCCAGGCCGTTATCCAGAGCGGTGAAACTGTACGCCGATTCGGGAGTCACCGAGGCCACGAGATCGCGGATCGCCGTCGCCGCGGCCAGGGGATCGCCCGCAATCCTGATCACGAAGGTCGCATACGGCCAGGTCTGCTGGGTGCAGGGGACGTACATGCACGGCTCGGGCTCGGTGTCGAGGTCGCGGTCGGGCACGTCGCCCACGATCCCGATGATCTCCATGGTGGTCGGATCAAGCGAGGTGATGTCCACATCGGGATGGATACGCCGGCCGACCGGATCTTCGTCGGGCCAGAACCGGCGGGCGGCCGTCTGATTGATCAGCACCACCCCGGGGGTCTCGCGTGTTTCCTCGCCGGTGAACATGCGGCCCCGCACCAGGGGAATGCGCAGGGTCTCGAAATAGGAGGGGGTCACGGAGAAATAGAGGGTGGAGGGCCGCTCCCCCATGGGGATCTCGGGCTGGCCCTCCTTCAGGAAGAGGGTGCGGAACCCGCCCTGGAAGGGGATGTGCGTTCCGGCGCCGGCCGAGAGAACGCCGGGCAGAGCCTCGATCTGCTCCGCCATGGCGAGGTAGAAGTTCCCGCGATCGATGACGTGGTAGTCATGCCAGGGGCGTGACATCGAGAAGGTGAGCACGTGCTCGGGATCGAAGCCCGGATCGACCGCCATCATGTTGCGGAAGCTCCGGATCAGCAGCCCGGCGCCGACGAGCAGGATCAGGGCCAGGGCGGTCTCCATGACCACCAGCCCCCGCCGCACCAGCCGGTGGCCGCGCCCGACGGTGTGCCGGCCGGCGTCGCTCAGGGCGGTCGTGAGGTTCACCCGGGCCGATTGCAGGGCGGGGACGAGACCGAAGACGAGGCCGGTCAGGACCGCCAGGACGAAGGTGAAGGCGAGAACCGGGCCGTTCACGGAGATCTCCCCAAGACGCGGGAAATCGGCGGGGATGAGGGTCACCAGCGTACGCGTGCCCCACAGGGCCAGCAGCACGCCCAGCCCGCCTCCGAGGAGCGCCAGCAGGACACTCTCGGTCAGGGCCTGACGGATCAGCTCGCCGCGTCCGGCCCCCAGCGCCGCCCGCACCGCCAGATCGCCGCGCCGGCTGCCGCGCGCCAGCAGCAGGTTGGCCACATTGGTGCAGGCGATCATCAGGACGAACACGGTCGCCCCGAGCAGCAGGAAGAGCAGCGACCGTACCCGGTTCGAGGTCTGCCGGTGCAGTGAGATGAGGTTGAAGCCGTGTTCGGTGTTGGTTTCGGGGAACTCCTCCTCCAGCTGCCGGGCGATCACCTCCATGTGCGCCCGGGCATCCTGAAGCCGGACTCCGGGTTGCAGCCGTCCCACCGCGAGCAGGACGGGCCACTCGCGGTGCTCCCGCTCGTTCTGTTCCGAAGCGGTCGCCGTCCAGACTTCAGCGCCGGCGACGGCGACGGGGAAGTCGAAGTCGGCCGGCAGTACTCCGATCACGGTGTAAGTCCTCTCGTCGAGCTCGATCGTCCGTCCGGCCACATCGGGATCGGCCTCCAGATACCGCCGCCAGAAGGCGTCGGAGAGCAGGACGACATCGGCCGCGCCGGGTTCATCGTCCTCGGGAGTGAACATACGCCCCCGGGCCGCCGTAGTACCCAGAACGTGGAAGAACTCCGCATCGGCCCGGGCTCCGACGATGCGTTCGGGCAGGTCGATGCCGGTGAGGGTGTGGCGGGTCGGGTGATAGGCGCCGATACCTGTAAAGACATGGTTCCGCCGCCGCCACTCGGTCAGGTTGAGGTAGGAACAGGCACCTTCGGTCACGTTGCGGGTCCGGAAGGTCTCCCAGACCATGACCAGCCGTTCCGGTTCGGTGAAGGGGAGCGGCTTGAGAATGACCGGGTGGAGCACACTGAAGATCGAGGTGGTGGCGCCGATCCCCAGAGCCAGACAGACCGTCACGAGGCTGGTGAAACCGGGTTTGCGGCGCAGCATCCGCAGGCCGATCCGGACGTCGCGCTGCAGGGTGTCGAGGAAGCGGCCGATCACCTCGGCCCGGAGGCGCCGTTCACCCAGCTCCCGGCAGCCGGTGCGGGCGTTCTCGGCGTCGCCGAACTGCTCAAGCGCCCTGGCCCGCGCCTCATCCTCCGATAATCCGGCGGCCTGCAACCGATCGATCAGCTCCTCCAGGTGGAAACGGAACTCCTCATCGATGTTCTCCTCCAGCTGGCGGTGATTCTCTTCGAGCCGGAACAGCTTCTTCCATCCGGGTACTGCGGCCATGTGGTGCCTTTCTCGTTCAGATGTCCCCATTCAAAGCTATCTCCAGCACCCGGCATACGGCGGTGGCGTGGTTCTTCCACGCCTCGACGGCGCGCTGCAGCTCCTTCCGGCCGGCCGGGGTCGGATCGTAGAATTTCGCCCGGCGGTGCTTCTCCGAGATCCGCCACTGGCTCGTCAGCAGTCCCTCCTTCTGCAGCCGGTGCAGGGCGGGGTAGAGGGCGGCGTCTTCGACCTGCAGGTAGTCGTCTGATGTCCGCCGGATCTCGTCCAGGATCGCCAGCCCGTGCAGAGGGCCGCTGACGCTCAGGGTTTTCAGGATGAGCAGATCGACTGTTCCGTAGAGGTGGCGGGCCATGATGCGGGGCATGGTTCCCTCCTTTATCTAAGTTATTTATATCAATTATTTAGATATACGCCTTACCGGGGACAAGGTTTCGCCTGGACTGCACGATCGCGGCGGCGGCTGGAGCCCGGTGGGGGAGAGGGGGGAGAGGGGAGAGGAGGAGGGGAGCCGCGGACCGCGTATTCGGAGTTGTCAATCCCTCGGGTTGAC
>CAYSYY010000226.1:0-6216 GCA_964435265.1 uncultured Gemmatimonadota bacterium | reverse complement strand
CTTGATGTACTTCCTCGCGGCACCGAGTTTCTTCCTTATTCCGGTGATCTGATAATCCACGATCCTCTCGGTAATACCATAGTTGTCCTCGCGTACATGGTCCAGGATCCGTGAACGCGTGAAGACGTAGTTCGGTTTGCCGGCCAGCAGTGCGAGGATGTCGAACTCGGTTTTGGTGAGGTTCACGCTCCGGCCGTCAATATGGACCTCGAAGGCGTCGAGCCTGATCGATATGCCGTCGTACTCGATGACCTCCAGGACCTCGGCCACCGGTCGGGCTTTCCTGCGGAGCAGGGCATAGATCCGGGCGATAAGGATCTCCGGTTCGAAGGGTTTGACGACGTAATCATCGGCGTACTCTCTCAACCCGAGCACGATATCTTCGGGTCTTCTCTTCCCCGTGAGCATCAGGATCAGTATCGAGGAGGTCGAGGGATCCTTCTTCATGATATGGCAGAACTTGAATCCATCTATTCCCGGCAGGACCAGATCGAGGATGATGAGATCGGGCCTCTTCTTCCGCGCGAGAATGATGCCCTCTTCGCCGCAGTTCGTGGAATAGATATCGAATCCCTCTTTCTCGAGGATGAACGCGAGGCTCTTCTGAAGACTTGGATCGTCCTCTATGATCAGGATCTTCCCTGGGGTCGGATCATCGCCCATGAGAGTAGATCGTCCTTCCGAAGCCGTTCGTAAATCCTGAGCCGTGTATCACAGACGTATAAATCATATTAGTGCCCTCCAAACACAAATCAAACAAAGTCATAACATTCAAGGTTCCTGCCTGATGCGCGGCTGAGCAGCGTCCGCTGTCAGGTTCCCTGTATAACCGGCCGTTCTCTACCCGGAATCACCCGATGGCTCAGACCAGGCGTATACGTCCTGCCACTTTTCGATAAGGGAAACCAGAAGATTGCTCATTCTCTTTCCACTTTCGTGGATCGGGCGAAGTGCTTCAGCGAGATCGGAATACCCTTTTCTGTCCAGCCATGAGGAGATGATGTCGTTATCGGAGAACGGCTGGATCGTCTCCGGCGGCAGGGTGCGCAGCGCCTTCAGAAGATCCTGGATGGAATGGACCTTGAATCCGTTGATGACGAGCGGTGTGGATTGCAGCCGCCCAATTTCCTCATCCAGATGCCCTTTCAGCAGTGAAATCAACTCCGCTCCCCGGCTCCGAACCGGACGCAGGGTATCCCCCAGTTCCATGTAGCTGTGCATGTAGAGCCAGGTTGAGAACGCGTCCTTCTCACCGTAGTTCTCAATGATCTTGAGCAGCTCCCGGCCTTCCCTGCTGTCCTCTCCGGCAGCAGTGAGGATATCCTGAAATCCGAATATGTTATCGATCCGGTGTATCTCCCGGCCGCAGGGGTCACAGATGAGGAAGTCTCCCATACCTGAATGATCCCGGATATGATCCTTCAGCTTCTCCAGGCTCCCCGGATCTCCTTTCGGCAGCAGGAACGCCTCGTTCTTGAAATCCTCCGCCGCCTCGGCCTTGGAAGCCACGACGATGGGGATCCGCGGATGATACTGCGAGATCAACCGGATGATATCGCGGCCGGCATCACTGTCGAATACATCACCCTTCGGCAGATAGATATCGGCGATGAGAAAGACCACGTCGTCACCGTGGCCGAGCAGATGATATCCTTCGCGGTCAATCCGGGATTCTTCCTTCACCCCGAAGACAAAGTCCAGCGTCTCTTCGAAGGTGCGTGTGATCATGACATCGGCGCGTTGTCCGATGATGTTGTACAGGGTCGGGAGGAACTGCGAGAGCCAGCGTGGTTCGTCGTCGACAACGAGGAAGATGAAGCGCCTGATCCGTGAGGACTCCCGGATATTGATCAGGTCTTCGGCGGCTCTGACAGCGGACGTTATGACCAGCGCCGGCACATGTGAGGTGGTATCGCAGGCGAACACCAGGTTAGCCTTGGCGGTATAGGGATATCTCTCTGCAGCCGGCTGGGGGGGAGAGCAGTGGATGAAATTGTTCATCGAAAGGAGCACTATAGCCGCGCCGGGATTGTTCTCCCGTATCTGGTGAGCGTCAACGAGCGACAGAGCGGTATCATCGAAGAGGAACACGGCGGTCTGATCGGATCGGTACCGGTTGACGGAAAGAGGATCCGAGAGTACCTCGATTTCAAGCCACGGTATGTTCTCGATCAGGATCTGCAGAGCCTCCCGTACCCGCGCTTCCGCAGCTAGGACGACAACCCTTCGCACTTTCACAGGATTGATGATCCGGGGAAGGAAGGGGAACTCGACGTCTCCGGGATCGTCAGGCATCTTCTGCGATGACCTTGCAGCGCTGATGAACGGAATCCGCGTAGATCGTCACGGGCCCGGGAAAGGTCAGAACGGACAGGGGATTCCCCGGATCCACGGAGGAGAAGAAGAAGGGATCCATGTCGTCTTCGGTGGGCGCTATGAAACCGTAGATGACGTTGTTGCCTACCAGGTTCGTGAGGAAGTGGGTCCCCTGGGTTCCGTACATTCGGGTCTGAAGTCTCTTCTGTTCCTCATCATAACCGCCCTGGATCATGTAGAGGAAGTGGCTCCCGTATATCCCGCTGGTGAAACTGCTTTCTTCCGGCAGTGGCTCAGCCCGTCCGGCGATATCCACTCCGTATTCGAAAATGGCTGCGGCGTGATCGACCTCGCGGTAGTTCGCGAAGATACCCCAATCTCTGTTACTGCTGCCCAGTCGTCCGGGAACGATCAGGATGTACCGATCATTCCGCTCGCGCATCTGGTGGTTCACGGTTGAGATCCCCTCGCGAACCTCATCGTGCATTTCCCTCGCATAGATGAAGGGGGAAACAACGACGGCGTATCGAATCCCTCCGATGACGCCGTGACCCTGCGTGTTGCCGATAGAAAGGAGGGTGTGTCGGGGTTTCTCCGGAATCTGGACGGAATCGCGCTTGAGCTCGGGCAGGAGGGTCAGCTGGACGATATGGAAGGTGCCCTCCCGGGGGGGTTTTTTCGAGAAATCGAGATTGAAGACGAACTCGATCTGAAAATGAGGTGAGATCGTGGAACTGATCACAGCCATGATTTCCGCAAGCCCTGATTTGAACCGGAAATGGTCGTTCTGGACGAGTTCTTCGATAGTGATGAGGTTATCCTGGATCCCCAGCAGTTTGATCTTGTGGTAGTTGGCGAACCTGACGTGCAGTCTCCCCATGGTCTCCAGCTCCCCCCCTTCCAGATCCCTGTTCTTCGTCATGTCGAGAGCGTAGAAGTACCGTTGACCGTTCCCGATCTGAAGCAGTTTGAGGGGCAGGGGATTCCTGATCGTGGCCATGGAGATGACAGGAAAATCATCCAGGACGGTTGCGTATCCGTGGCCGAAGGCAATCCGGGCAAAGCCCTCCTCGGGATTCTGTTTTTTCAGGGCATGGGGGAAATACGAATTGGCGACCCCAGAGATGTAGGGGTAATAGAAAGGCCCGGCATTGGTATCATCGAAGACCCCGTGGATGGGATTCAGGAGTATCGCCATCTTCTCCCTGCTCGACGGAGCCTGTTTCTGCGTGAAGTCATTGTATATATGGGAAATCGCCTGCTCGACCTGCCGGAGACGGATCCGGGGATCAGGGTGATTATTGGGAAGCATGAAGGAGATATATTCACCGGCGTGGATGAGACCCATTCCCTCCCCGGATGTCCCGGCCTCATTCGTTGCGGAGGAACGAACGCCGATCGGAATATCTCCCAGCTCATCCAGTATCGAGATGAGAGCGTCTATTTCTTCCGGTCTGAATCTTCCTCCGCGATCCATAAAGCGTTCATAGAATGCGGTCGCCAGTATCCAGGTCTTCAGCTTCTCAGTACCGGGGAGAGAACATTCGTCGATTCTGACTAATCCGATTCCTTTTCCACCCGGAGATCCGTCGCCGAATATCTTGATGCTCCCTGCTGTTTCGATGCTTTCAGTGTTCGGAGCCATTTTCGAGCTCTGTACCTGCCGGTGTTATCTGGAGATATAACGCAGTGGCTTCACGGCTGAAAGAATAGCCTCCGGCTGGTTGGTCGTCCACGTGTGAACCGGTCCGTGCATTGAACGGGGCACCTCACCTGTCAGTTGCAGAGCACCCCCTGGATCGGGTGTCAGGGATCCACACGATACGGCGACAGACCATCGCCGCAGGGTCCGATCCAGGGGGTGCCCTCACCTCACGCCATGCGTTCGAGTCCTGTGCTCATCCGCCGATCCCGCAGAGAAGGGATCAAAAAGCCAGCCCCTGGTCCATCATGGCGTTCGCGACTTTGATGAAACCGCCGATGTTGGCACCGTGGACATAGTTACCCGCTTGCCCGTAGGCCTCAGCAGCTTCAACGCAGGTCTTGTGAATGCTCTTCATGATCTGGTGGAGGCGACCATCAACCTCCTCCCGGGTCCAGCTCAGACGGATACTGTTCTGGGACATCTCCAGCCCAGAAACCGCAACTCCGCCTGCATTGGCAGCCTTTCCGGGTCCGTAGAGAATCCCGGCATCCAGGAAGGTGTCAACGCCCTCGATGGTGGTGGGCATGTTGGCACCTTCCGAGACAACGTAGACACCGTTCTTGATGAGGTTCGCGGCATCTTTCCCGTTGATCTCGTTCTGGGTGGCACTCGGGAAGGCACAGTCAGCCTTGTTGTCCCACAGGGGGTTGTGATCCTCATCGCCGGTGAAGGCGGTGTACTGCACCCCCTTGTACTTGGCAGCGTACTCCTTGATGCGACCACGCTGGACGTTTTTCAGATTCATCACGAAGGCCAGCTTGTCAGCGTCGATTCCCGCCTCGTCGTAGATGTAGCCGTTGGAGTCGGAAAGGGTGACGACTTTCCCTCCCAGTTCGTTCACCTTCTCCACGGTGTACTGGGCGACATTGCCACTGCCGGAAACCAGGCAGAGTTTGCCTTCCATGGTTTCATTCCGGGTCGTGAGCATCTCGGCTGCGAAGTAGACGGCCCCGTATCCCGTGGCTTCGGGGCGGATCAGCGATCCTCCCCAGTTCACACCCTTGCCCGTGAAGACCCCCGTCACCTCGTTCTTCAGCTTCTTGTACTGACCGAAGAGGAAACCGATTTCCCGTCCACCCACTCCGATATCGCCGGCTGGAACGTCCGTGTCGGGACCGAGGTGCCTGTACATCTCGTTCATCCAGCTCTGGCAGAGACGCATGACCTCATAGTCGCTCTTGCCCTTCGGATCGAAATCGCACCCTCCTTTACCACCTCCCATCGGGAGCGTCGTCAGACTGTTCTTGAAAACCTGCTCGAAAGCGAGGAATTTCAGGATGCCGAGGTTCACGGTCGGGTGAAACCTGAGACCCCCCTTGTACGGGCCGATGGCGCTGTTCATCTCTATCCTGTATCCCCGGTTGACGTGTATCTCTCCCGCGTCATCCATCCAGGGAACACGGAACATGATCACCCTTTCAGGTTCTGCGATCCGTTCCATGATCTTGGATTTCCGGTACTCAGGATGGCGGTCGAGGACCAGGGCGACAGAGGTGATCACTTCACGGACAGCCTGATGGAATTCGGGCTGTGCCGGGTTCTTGGCTATGATTTCAGCTAAAAAATCGTCAACGAAACTGCTCATCATCATCACTCCTTGAAGCGCGTGAGGATTCCGTCGCAGGCAGGTGGCTTTATAAGCACGAGATGTTATGAAAGTATTTGGGTTATATTGTGGTTTGATAAAACAATCAGGTGTGTCCGGTTCCTGGAATCACCGTGTCAGAATGCACGCGCGTCGTTCCAATCTCCCTTTCCCTGTTCAGGGGACAGGGGGAGTGCCCCGGCAGGGGTAGATAAAACTGCTCGCTGGTTCCCCGGATCAACTGTTCAATGCGGTCACATGTGTTCCGATCGCCATGAAAAGCAGCAAAGCAGCGACTACCAGATAGAAGCAATCAACCCGGCGGGTGGAATCGATGGACAGGCCGAAGACCGTACCCGCACTCTCTTTCGATATCTCGCCAGTGAGGTACAGCGGATAACCTGCATTTCGCACTTCACTCTCCCACGACTCAGTTTGTTCGACTGCGGTCTTCAGGTAGACGTGATACCAGAACCGATCCATGACATAGAAAAGAAGCCAGACGATGAGCCCGACCAGTAACAGGCAGGTGGAGAGCGAGGTTTGTACAGAGAACAGGTTGAAGGGGTCACGTTCCCGCAGGGCCACCGCCGACGCGCTCAACACCGCC
>CAYSYY010000225.1:0-6285 GCA_964435265.1 uncultured Gemmatimonadota bacterium | reverse complement strand
CCGACGGGACGTTTCGTCATCGGCGGCCCGCACGGCGATACAGGACTCACCGGACGGAAGATCATCGTCGACACCTACGGCGGGTACGGCAGTCACGGCGGCGGAGCCTTCTCGGGCAAGGACGCCACCAAGGTGGACCGGTCGGCCTCGTACATGGCCCGGGCCATCGCCAAACACCTGGTCGCGGCCGGCCTGGCCGACGAGGTGGAGGTCCAGCTCGCCTACGCCATCGGCGAGCCCGATCCGGTGAGCATCCACGTGAACTCCTTCGGCACCGCTCCGGTGCCGGACTCCCGGCTGGCTGAGCTGGTGGGGGAGGTCTTCCCGCTGCGCCCCCGGGCGATGATCGAAACCCTCGGTCTGCGGCGGCCGATCTTCCGCCGCACCGCCGCCTACGGCCACTTCGGGCGCGAGCTGCCCGAATTCACCTGGGAGTCGCTCTTCCTGCTCGACGAGGTCAAGAGCGCCGCGGCGCGGCTCTGAGAGACATCACCAGCACAGAATCGGATGACGAGATGACCGAAAAGAACCAGATCCATATCGCCGATCCCGCCCTAGCCCCTCACGGCCGGCTCCGCATCGACTGGGCCTCACGCCAGATGCCGGTGCTCGGTCGGGTCAGGGAGCGCTTCGAGGCCGAACGGCCGCTGGCGGGCCGGCGCGTGAGCGCCTGCCTGCACGTGACCGCCGAGACGGCCGTGCTCATGCGCACCCTTCAGGCGGGCGGTGCCGAACTGATGCTGGTGGCCTCGAATCCCTTGAGCACCCAGGATGACGTCGCCGCGAGCCTGGTCGAAGACGACGGCGTGGCGGTGCAGGCGGTGCGGGGCGAGGACACCGACACCTACTACCGGCACATCCGGGCCGCGCTGGACCGCGGGCCGGTGGTGACCCTGGATGACGGCGCCGATCTGGTCAGCACCCTGCACACCGAGTACGCCGGGGCGGCGGGGGAGGTCAGGTGTTCGATGGAGGAGACCACCACCGGAGTCATCCGCCTGCGTGCCATGGCCGCCGACGGTGCCCTGCGGATCCCGGTCGTGGCGGTCAACGACGCCCTGACCAAGCACCTCTTCGACAACCGCTACGGCACCGGGCAGTCCACCGTGGACGGCATCATCAGGGCCACCGACATCCTGCTGGCCGGCAGCACCTGCGTGGTGGCCGGGTACGGCTGGTGCGGCCGGGGGGTGGCCACCCGCCTGCGGGGCCACGGGGCCCGCGTGATCGTGACCGAGGTGGACCCGATCCGGGCGCTGGAAGCGGCCATGGACGGCTACCTGGTCATGACGATGCGCGAAGCGGCGCCGCTGGGCGATCTCTTCGTCACCCTGACCGGGGACACCACCGTCATCGGCACCGAACATTTCGCGCTCATGAAGGACGGCGCCATGGTCGCCAATTCGGGGCACTTCGATGTCGAGATAGACCTGAAAGCCCTGGCCGCGATGGCGGGCGAGGTGCGGGAGAACGTGCGGACCCACGTGGATGCCTACGTCCTGCCCGACGGCCGTATCATCCACGTCCTGGCCCGCGGACGGCTGATCAATCTGGCCGCCGCCGAAGGGCACCCGGCGGCGGTGATGGATATGAGTTTCGCGGTGCAGGCTCTGTGCTGCGAGTGGGCCCTGCGGCAGGAGGCGCTGGAGGTACGGGTGCATACCGTGCCGGAGGAGATCGATGCCTGGGTCGCCCGTCTCAAACTCGTGACGATGGGTATCGGGATCGACACCCTGACCCCGGAGCAGGAACGCTACCTCGGCTCCTGGCAGGAAGGGACCTGAGATCGACCGTTGTTGATAGGAATCCTCAAGAATTTTCTGTCGGCTTGCCGCGGTGTCCCCGTTAATGTTTATTATAAGGGTGACCAGCCGCCCTCCCCCTTCGCGGTTCCGGGTCGCATTCCCTGGGATCCACGACGAGGAGTCAGTATGCGCAGAATTCTCAGCACGGACATCGTGCGGGGTAGCGGTGGGAGTATCGGCCGCCTCTTCCTGACGGCCGCCCTGCTCGCCGCTTCGGGTTGCACCCTGCCCAAGAAGCCGGTCGCGCCTTCCTGGGAAGTGGAGCTGAACATCCCCATGTTGAACCAGTGGATCGATCTGGTCGACCTGCTCGACGACAGTGAATTCAGAGCCGTCGGCGACGACAGCATCTACGCCTTCGAGTTCGAGGAGACCCTCGAGCGGATCGAGATGGGGGACGACATCACCATCGACGGGCTCGATGAATCGGTCGGTCAGTCGATCGGTAACTTCACCGTGCCGGCCGGACCTTCGGTATCGGCCACCATCCAGTTCGATGCCATCTACCCTCCCATCGCCGGTCTTACCGGGTTCACCGTTCCGGTGCCCGGCTTCTCGGTCCCCGCCGGACTGACCCAGGACATCCCGTCGCTGAGCGCGTTCACCACCGTAGTGATCGACACCGGCACCGTTTCGGTGAACGTCACCAACCGGACCGAGGTGCCCTTCACCAGCCTGGGCGTGAAACTGCTCGACGACTCGACGGGGGGAACCGAGATCGTGGACATCGACGTCACGGCCGGGGGCACCGACGTCCTGAACCACGGGGAAACCCACGTCATCCCAGTTTCGCTGGCCGGAAAGACGCTCGGGAACGATCTCTCGATCGAACTCTACGGTTCGAGTCCCGGCGGGACCGTGGATGTCACGGGGGATGAAGGGATCGATGTCGAGGTCCAGTTCGGCGCCCTCAGTGTGGCGTCGGCCACCGCCGAGGTGGATCCGATCAGCTTCTCGTTCAATGAATCGGTGACCCTGCCCGGCGATGCGACCATCACCAGCGCCACCCTGGGAGGCGGGGACCTGACCCTCACCCTCGACAACCAGCTCCCCGTCCACCTGAACCTGGTGGTGGCCCTCGACAACCTGCGCGACGTCTGGGGCGACCCGCTCAACTTCAATCTCTCGGCGGCGCCGGGACAGACGACCGACGACACGCGCGATCTCACCGACGCCACCCTGCAGCCGGGCGACGACGGCCTGGGCAACCAGACCCTATCGCTCGCCATCCAGGTGGATTCCCCCGGCTCATCGGGCAGCCAGGTCACCCTGGCGGCCCAGGACTCGGTCGCGATCCGGGCCGTGCTCTCCGAGCTCATAATCCGCTCGATCACCGGGATCATCGACTCCACCACCGTGGAGATCCCCGAAGACACCTTCGACCTGGCCGAGGAGAGCGGCAACCTGCTCGACGAGCTGCGCAAGGTCGCACTCGCGGACGTCGACCTGGAGATCACGGTGATCCATGCCATCGGTTTCCCGGCCCATCTCGAGCTGCATCTGGTGGGCGAAGGCGGCGTCCCCGATCCGGTCAACCTCGATATCACCTTCGATCTTCAGCCCGGCTCCGAAGCCGTCCCCGACACGAGCGTTCTGGATTTCGGTGACGACACCGCTCTGCTGGACTTTCTCAACGCCTTCCCCACCGCGATCCGGTACTGGGGTTCGGTGACGGTGGGCGACGGTGTGACCGAGGGGAGCATCTCGAGCACCGCCTGGGTCGAACCCTCGGTCCTGTTCACCGCTCCGATCAGCTTCCAGGTCACCGAGCCGATCGTGATCGAACTGGACAAGGAGTTCCAGAGTGAAGGATTGAAGCTGGAGGAGGATGTCATCGAGATCCAGGAGGCGACCCTCACCTACCGGCTCTCGAGCACCCTCGGACTGGCGGTCGTCACGCGATACTCCACCGCGGCCGATTCCGCCCTGGTCTACACCGATCCCGACGTCGAACTGGTCCTGACCCTGCAGTCGCCGGCTTCGACGGCGCAGGACACCGTTGTCACCCTGACCCGTGAACAGTGGGAAGCCCTGAGAGAAGCGTACTGGTCGGGGATCAGGATCACCATCCCGCCCTCCGGAGCAGAACCCTTCAAGATCTCAAGGAGCGATCGCATCTTCATCAAGGCGTTCGCGACCGCGCGGGTGCTGATCGATCCCGAGAAGGGTAAAAGCGGGGGGAGGAGGTGATCGGGATGCGGAAAACGATACATCTCTCTGTCGCGCTGGCCGCCCTCGTCCTGATCGCGCTGCCCGCCCCGGCCGCAGCCCAGGGTTTCTACAGCGTGGCCGGCTACTCGCTGGCCGGCGCCCGCGGCACCGTCATGCGCGACATCGACGCCGCCCTGGTGAACCCGGCTCTGCTGGGCCTGCCCGGACACCGCGGTTTCAGCCTGCGTTTCTTCTCGGTCAACGCCCACGTGGATCAGAACATCATGTCGATCGGGCGCTGGAACCGCTGGATGGGTTCGTTCATCGACGAAGAGGAGAAGGAGAGCTATCTCAACAGCCTCGGCAAGGCCGCCCGGGTCAGCGCGGTCGCCGAGGTGGGGAGCTTCGGCCTGCAGATCGGGCGACTGGCCCTGGGCATGTACCACACGGTCGACGCCGAAGCCCGCATCCCCACCGATCTCTTCGAGATCCTCCTGCGCGGCAACCGCCTGAACCGGACTTACGACTTCAGCGAGTTCGGGGCGACCACCGAAGCCGTCTCGGTCTTCTACGGCACCTACGCCTTCCGGGCGCCGGCGGCGATCGATTCCTTCTTCCGCGGCTTCCTTGGGATACGGGAACTCTACGGCGGGATCGGTCTGAAATACTACGCCGGCCACCAGTTCGCCGGGGTAGACGAAGGGACGATCGACTTCACCTTCCTGGAGCACGGCATCTTCGGACACGCCGACTACCGCTACCACGCAGCCGGTGGCCCCGGCGAGACGCTCGATCCGGAATCGGACGATCCCGATATCCTCGAGGACAAGGATTTCCACCCGATCAACGGTTCGGGGATCGGTATAGACCTGGGTGTAGCCGCCGTCATGACCGACAACTGGACGGTCCACGGCGCCCTGCTGAACCTGAGCCCTGGGATCACCTGGAAGAACTCGACCTACCAGGTCCATCTCACCGCCGACGCCGACACGATCGGCATGGGAACATTCGTGGTATTCGACGAGAACGCCGAGACGACCGACCTCGATTCGCTGACCTCGTACGACGTGGAACTCAAGCGGGTCGGATCCTTCCACACCCCGGTCCCGGTCATCTTCCGGGTCGGCACCACCTACCGGCTGGGACGACTGGCCCTGAACGCCGAGTTCGAGCAGGCCTTCAGCCGCGGACTGGGCTACCGGGCCGTGCCGCGGCTGGCCCTGGGCATGGAGTGGCGTCCGATCGGCCTGCTGCCCCTGCGGGCCGGGATGAGCTTCGGCGGCCGGCACGGACTGGTCGGGGCGATCGGCTTTGGTCTCGATCTGCGCCTGCTCGTATTCGAGGTCGCGGTGGCCAATACCGGTCTCACGCCCGACGGCATCCGCGGTCTGGGTGCCGCGGCGGGGCTGAAGATCAGCTTCTGAGCCCCGGGGTGCTCCCCGGGCGGCGCCGGGGCGCTTCGACATACTCACGTGTCGCTGTGAGGTCACGGGAATCCCGACGGCCCCGCCGGAGCACTTCCGGCGGGGTCGTTACGTAGTGGCGGCGGTGACCATCCGTCCGGCTCGGCGTGGACAGGGCGATACGGGAGTGGTGCAGGGGAATGCAGGAGTGATGCAGTTGAAGGTTGCTTCCGGCCTGAACACATACACTATGATAGCCGTTCTGTAACGGCTTCACACACCGACCGCTTCTCCCGGCAGGGAAAGGGACACCGTCGATGGATGCAGTGAGTTCCACCCCCCGGGACACCTGGGGTTCGAGACTGGCCTTCATCCTGGCCGCGGCCGGGAGCGCCATCGGTCTGGGGAACATCTGGGCCTTCCCGACCAACGCGGCCGCCAACGGCGGGGCGGCCTTCCTGCTGGTCTACCTCGTCTGCGTGGTCCTGATCGGAGCGCCGGTGATGCTGGCCGAGTTCACCATCGGGCGCTCGAGCCGGCGCAATCCCGTCGGCGCCTTCTCGGCTCTGGCGCCGGGGACGAAGTGGAAGTGGCTGGGAGCTCTCGGGGTGGTGACCGGTGTGATCATCCTCTCCTTCTATGCCGTGATCGCCGGCTGGACGGTGGCCTACATCGTCAAGTGCATAGCCGGCACCTTCAAGCCGGGCACCGACACGGCCGCCATCTTCGCCCAGATGTCGGGCAATCCCCTGAGCGAACTCGGCTATTTCTTCTTCTTCATGGCCCTCACCGTCTACGTGGTCGTCGGGGGGGTGCGCGCCGGGATCGAGCGCCGGACCAAGGTGCTGATGCCGATCCTGCTCATCCTGCTGGTACTGCTGGCGGTGCGGGCGGTGACCCTGTCGGGGGCCGGGGCGGGGCTGGCC
>CAYSYY010000224.1:0-6296 GCA_964435265.1 uncultured Gemmatimonadota bacterium | reverse complement strand
GAGGCTGTCGAAGACGCACGAGTGCGGGTTCCCGATGATGTCGGTCGAAACGAGCGGATCGGTGGAGTACTCCAGGATCCCCTGCATCGGCCCAGTTGCGGCGGCGGCTTTGAAGGCCTCATTCACGGTCTCGACCGTGGCGGTCTTCTCCAGACTCACCGTCAGATCGACCACCGAGCCGTTGGCGACCGGCACCCGGATCGCCATACCGTCGAGCGTGCCCTTGAGCGCAGGGATCACCTTGCCGACCGCCCGGGCGGCACCGGTCGAGGTCGGGATGATATTGATCGCCGCCGAGCGGGCCCGGCGAAGATCGCTGTGCACCAGGTCGAGGATGCTCTGGTCGTTGGTATAGGCGTGGATCGTGGTCATGATCCCGCGCGCGATCCCGAAGCTCTCGTGCAGCACCTTGGCCATCGGCCCCACGCAGTTGGTGGTGCATGAGGCGTTGGAGACGGTCTTCACAGCACCCGTGATCACCTCGTCGTTGACGCCGAGCACGATCATGGCGTCGAGATCGCCACCCTTGGGGGGTACCGTCAGAACGACTTTCCGGGCACCGCCCTCCAGGTGCAGGGCCACCTGCTCGGGCTTGCGGAAAATGCCGGTCGACTCGACCACCACATCCACTCCCAGATCGGCCCAGGGGAGTCTGGCCGGATCCCGCTCGCTCAGGACCTTCACCTTCTTCCCGCTGATCAGGAAACCGTCCTCCTCGATCCCGACGGTGCCGGGGAAACGGCCGTGGACCGAGTCGAATTTCAGCAGGTGGGCCATGGTCGGTGCGTCGCTGATGTCGTTGATGGCCACGAACTCGTAGCCCTCGCGATCGAATCCGGCACGGAACACGAGGCGGCCGATCCGTCCGAATCCATTGATACCTATACGGATGCTCATCTGTGCTCTTCCTCCTTGTGATCCCGGGTGCTCGTGCCCGGGTTCGGAGCTGCTCTGGTGTCCGGAGTCGCGATCCGTCGACTTCATGATCCTGGACACCGGAACCGCCAGTATACGAACCGGGGGGAGGTTGCGTTAGCGGGATTTCGACAGAACCGTCAGGGCCGCTGTGGCGCCGAGCACTCCCGCCGGCCGCAGGGCATGCAGAGCCCGGCAGGCCGCAGAAAGAGTGGCACCGGTGGTCACGACATCATCCACGAGCAGTACGCGCCGGCCCCTGACCGCCGCACCCTCGCGGCCCGGAGCGAAGGCGGCTTCGAGGGCCCGCAGGCGTTCCTCCCGCCCGGCTTTCTTCTGCGGCGGCGTGAACCGAATCCGCTTCAGCGCCCGGGGCAGAACCGGTAGATCGAGTTCCGCACCGAGCCGCCGGGCGAGATGGACGGCCTGGTCGTAACCGCGCTCGCGCACCCGCCCCGGGTGCAGCGGCACGGGCACGATCACCTGGGGGTAGGAAGCCAGCCCGGCCGCGGTGAGGGCCAGGACGATCTCCTCAACCAGCGGATCGAAGAAGAGAGGCCGGGAGAGCGACTTTGCGATCGGGATGAGCGGATTGAGGGGGAAGGTGTAGCTGCAGGCGGCGACGACCGGGATCCCGTCGACCAGCCGCGGTCCGGGTTCGAGGCGCTGCTGCCGGAGCGCTTCGGTGCAGCCCTCACAGACCGTCCAGGCGACCGGCACCGGCTCACCGCAGGTCGGGCACTCGGGGGGGAAGAGAACGGTCCAGAGGTCGGAAAAGAACGGAATGTACATGAGCCCCCCTTCGGATACGACGGCTGTTCTTTCGCCACCGGCCGCCACCGGAGGGTGCATCTGCCGCCGGAGACGATGGCTGCCGTTTCGGTACCGGAAGGGGGGATCCGGTGCAACGTAACTACCCATCCAACCGACAGGGGGGGAACAGGTCAGGCGAGTGCTGTTTCCATCGGCAGGGGGGAACTGGTTCTGTGAGGGTATCATTTCTGTTTCCAGCAACCAAATGGATATACCGGTATTTCGACCTTTGTCGTGATAGTGATTTTCATCTTTATCGTTTCGGTAGTATGATATTATAATATCGTCTACGATATTATAATAATAACGGAGGTGGATCATGCGCCCCCCAGCCATCCAACAGAATCCCATCAAGACACCTTTGAACACGATTCTCGGGTCCGAGGGACACATCCGTATCCTGAGGGTTCTCTGCAGCTCCCACGCACCCATCGGACGATCCGAAGTCGCGAAGAAAGCAGAGCTCAATCCTGCCGGTGTGCGTCGCTCGCTTGATCGCCTGGCGGAACTCGGGCTGATAGAGATCATCGGCAGTGGGAAGAACCTGGCCGTCAGGTTACGGGAGCGGCATCCCCTCGCCAGGTCTCTCCGGTCTCTCTTTCGTGACGAGCTGCAGGTCCTTGAGCTGATCACCAGCGCCACCCGCGAGATCTTCCTGCGCCGACATCTGCCGTTACAAGCCGTATGGATCGAAAATCCTTCGATGCGAAGCCCGGGCACGATCGATATCGGTGTTCTCGGAACTCCCGGTGAGATCGAACACATCGCCCGTTCGATAGAACTGGATCTCAGAGAGATCGAACCTGCACTCGCCGCCCATTTCGTCGTTCATGCCTATACCGATGCCGATCTGCACCTCCTCACCCGCGAGCAGATTCAGCGGCTCGAACGGGTGACACTCCTCCACGGCTGGATTCCGCACCTGTGGAGGGAATACGGGGGCGGCCCCATTCGCACCCACCACGACCTGAACGTTCGGGCCCGACAGATCGCCTCAGCCCTCGCGAAACGGCTGACATCGGATCCTTCCATACTCGAGGGCGCGCGTGAGTGGATCGAGGAACAGCTGAAGAAACCGCACCTCCATGAACATCGTGATCTCCAGGAATGGAAGAGCATCCTGACCGAGCTCTCGGTCCGGCAGATCCAGTCTTTCCTCACCGAAGATTCTGAACGGGCGGAGCGCCTCCGGCAGTCCATGCCTTTCGTCGAGATCCTTACCGAGGCTGAGCGAACCGCGATCATCATGGGAGAACCGACATGACCAGGGATGAACTCGAGCACGCGATACGGGCCGCTTGCGATATCGTGGAGGATCACGAGGTCTGGGTGTTCGGCTCCCAGGCGATATTGGGAGAACACGTGGATGCCCCCGCCACACTCCGACAGTCAGTTGAAGTGGATATGGCACCGAAGAACCACCCCGAGCGGGTGGATCTCATAGATGGCGCCCTGGGGGAGTATTCCCTCTTCCATCAAACCTACGGATTCTATGTTCACGGTATCCCTATAGAGAGTGCCGTCCTCCCCGGTGGTTGGGACGGCCGGGCGATACCCGTATCAGGACGTGGACCAAGGCCATCTACAGGCTGGTGTCTGGAAGGACACGATCTTGCGGCCAGCAAGCTCGCCGCGTCACGCGAGCAGGATATCCGATTCGTGCGTGTTCTTCTGATCGAGAAACTCATCGATGTTGACATCCTGCTCCAGAGAGTACGAGACCTGCCCATCGATCAAGGAAAACGCGAGACCCTCACCCGATGGATCCAGAGTACTGTTCCCGACTGAGCTGATTGCCTCCCTCGAAGAAGTACTCCAGGCAGAGTTTCCATCTCAGCATGCGATCCTGTACCATGACATCCATATCGGCCGTTCCATCACCTATGCGGAGACTCTATCCATGCCCCGTCCCCGACATCTGAGCGGCGTTCTGCCCCGTCCCCGACACCTGAGCGGCATCCCGTCCTGTATCCGGCACCTTTCGGGCGCTCTTCTCCTGCTGACAGTCTGCTGCACCGGCACCTCGAGCAGTTCCCGACACAGTTTCCGGATCTCGGAGGAGGATGGGGTGCGGATCGCCGTAACCCGCGGCGGCCCCCGCTACCAGGAGCCGCTGTTCCGCTTCGAGGTCGAACTCACCCTGCAGGAGGACCCCGACCGGCCGGAATCGATGCTCTTCCGTCCCGGCACGATCCAGAGGGGAGACGACGGCTGTTTCTATGTCCTCGATGGGGGGGACTGCCGCATAGTCGTGTTCGACACCGACGGACGGTACCTGAGATCCTTCGGCCGTAAGGGGGACGGCCCGGGAGAGTTCCGGAGTCTGAACCTGCTCCGGTTCACCGGGGATGTGATGACGATATTCGATTTCTCCCTTCGGCGGACAACCTGCATCCGGACCGACGGGACGCTGCTGGATACATACCGGGCACCGGGAGCCGGTTCCCCCAGCGGGTCGGTCGAACGTCTGGACGATGGGGGATTCGTTCTGTTTCCCATGGCGGACTATGAAGATGAACCTGACGATCCCGTGATCGATTACAGCGCCGAGCGGATCGTGGTGACCGCTGCCGCCGGTGATACGCTCTGTGATCTCCAGACCCCCTTCGTGCCCTGGGGATATGAATACCGGACGGGATCAAGCAGCGGTGCCCATCGCATGGAGTTCGTCGGCTCGCCCGAACTCTTCTTTGTCCCCGGACGCGGCATCCTCATGAGCACGGGGGTGGAACCGGAACTCAGCTGGTTCAACACTTCTGGAGAGGTCATCGAGCGCATCGTGCTCGATCTCGAACCGGAACCGGTCACAGCACAAGAACGGGAACAGATACGGCTGAGGGCTCAGGAGGATTATGAGCGGTCGCGGGAGCAGCGGCCCGATCACGCCAAAGCGGTCCTGGATGCCCTCCAGATACCGGAGGTAAAAGCGTTCTGGGAGGGTGTCATCGTCGATGATGCCGGCTTCTACTGGCTGCGCGTGCCCGAACTCTATTCCGCCGACCAGCCGTGGCCCGGCTCCCTCTTTCTGGTTCTGAGCCCCGAGGGCGAGTACCTGGGCCATACCCGCCGGCCGATCGGTTACGGCACCTTCAGAAACGGTCGCTTCATGGGGATCGTTTCAGACGAGGAGACCGGCGCCGCCGTCCCGACGATCTACCGGATCGTTCCGGCCGTGGAGGGGCTGAAGTACCCCGATTGAAGACAGTTGAGATGTCCCCTCCGAACCCTGCTGATCTGCGAATGCCCCGATGGGGACTGGCCATAACATCTCTCGGGAGTCTGCATATATGATTCATCGATCGGTCAGGATACTCCTGTCACTCGTATTCATCGCCGCCGCCTGTACCTGCGGGGACAAGGGACGCGCCACCCACTCTTTCCGGATCTATACCGAAGATGGCATAACGATCGCCGAATCCAGCGGGGTGCCGAAGTACACCGGCGAGCTGTTCCAGTACGAGGAAGTCCTGAGGTTGAACCAGGACGAGAACGTCGTCGCGAGCCTGCTCACTCAACCCCGTTTCGTTCTGATGGACGAAAACAGTGTTTTCTATGTTGAGGACAACGGATCGAACCGGATCGCCTGCTTTGATGCCTCCGGGCATTACTCGCATGACATCGGGCAACAGGGCGAAGGGCCGGGAGAATATCGGATTCCCCGTCTTCAATCCGTTCAAGAAGGCGTGATCGTCATACGGGATTCGAGATTAAACCGTATCATGCGCTTCCGAACCGATGGCACCTTCATAAATTCCTTCAGTCTCCCGCATACCGGTTTTTCTCCCTGGCGGTTCAGCTTCGGGCCAGACGAGGAATTGATTCTGCTCGGTGATGACCAGCGCGGTTTCAACAATGAATACCGGTATGTCACCGCTGCAGCCATGGTGTTATCCGCCGACGGCGACACTCTGGCCTCGGTGGTCTCCGACAGTGTCAAGACAATGTACTTCTCGGGAGCTCCCAATACTCTCGTGGTTGCGGGAGTCTATTTCATCAGTAATCCAAGGGTTCTATACCATCCAGTGCACGGTCTCGTCATGACCTCGGGGATCGAGCCCGTGTTTGAATGCTACGGTCTCGACGGTCGGCTCCGGCGGAAGATCCGACTCGATGTCCCGCCTGAGCCGGTCACCGCCGCCGAGAGGGAGGCAGTGCGTTCATATCTGAGAGATTGGATTTCACAAGCAGAGAGTGAATCATCCCGCCTCACCAGGCAGAAACAGCTGGAACTCAGTGAGTTCCAGGATCCGAAAGCATGTTTCTCGATCAGATTCATTGATGAATACGGCTACCTCTGGGCAATCCGTCCTCATGTCGAATATCGCCGGATGCCGAACGGTGAACCGCCGGCCGGGTATCTGGTGTTCAGCACCGAGGGTGAATATCTGGGCGATACCGATCCTCCCGTGCCTTTTCCCCAGTTCCTTCGCGGCCATATCGCAGGCATCGAGGAGGACGAGGAGACCGGGGCGATGGAGATCATCATCTATGCCCTGCGCCCCTTGGCAGCCGGTTTCCGATATCCGTAACCGATCGAGGAGATCATGAGAATCGCCAACCATTGTGCG
>CAYSYY010000223.1:0-6309 GCA_964435265.1 uncultured Gemmatimonadota bacterium | reverse complement strand
CCCGCTCGGCATCGGCGGCACCGCGCTCGCCGGCCACGGTCGAGAAGCGCACGAAGCATTCGGTGGTCTTCCCCTGCTCGGCGAAGATCGAGGCTTTGGTCCAGGCGGTGATGTCCCCGGTGCAGGTGACCGTGCCGTAGGCGCCGGAGCCCTTGGCGTGGACGACCCGCTCGGGGATCCGCTCCCGGTTGAAATGTCCGTGCTTCTCAAAGAGCGGCCAGTCCTGTACCAGCAGGGGACCGCGCGGCCCGGCCGTCAGGGCGTTCTGGTTATCGCCGACGGGAATCCCCGCCGCGGTCGTGAGTTGTTTCTTCTTCTTCATCGTTGCCTCCCGGTTGTGAAACGACTTTCTAGACTTTTTTTAATATTAGATTCATTCTATTACGGCTCGAAAAAGAATGGACACTCGTGACAGGTTGAGCTAGGAACGCCTCTTTCCCCGCATGATAACCTGGTACTCCCGCACCTCGAATCCATCCAGCGTCCGCGGTGTGACCGTTACCGCGTCCCGGGCCACGTCGTAGACCCGCCCAGTTTCGTCATCGATGAAATGGTGGTGCGGTTCGACCCGGGCGTCGAAGAGCATGCCCCCCTCCCGGATCGGCTGCGGTCGGAGCAGACCCTTTTCGGCGAACAGGTTCAGGGTGTTGTAGACCGTTGCCCGCGAAATCGTCGGGCAGCTTTCCCGGACCCTGGTCCAGACCTCGTCCGCGGTCGGGTGGGTGTCGGTGTTCAGGACGAACGCGGCCACCGCGATCCGCTGGGGCGTCGCCTGAATCCCGTGCCGGCGAAGAATGTCCATGATTGATTGCATCGTAGTTTAGAATATGTCTAATATCAGAGTCTGTCAAGGAGACGTTAGGTACATTTCATATGAGACAATGGGGGAGATGGTTCCTGCGAGGGTGATCTCTGCTTCACCTCGGCGGCCGGGCTCGCCCGAGCCGTAGAACCGACCTTCATGACTCGCGTGGAACCGCCTGCTAACGGCACCGTATATTGGGACACGAATCCCCGTCGTGCTCCTCGAGAAGAAAGAGTCTCCCGTGCTGAACGCCACCTTCCTCCGCCGGCCGGCCCGCGCCCGGCTGCTTTTCGCCGCTCTGCTGCTCGGCCCGATCACCGCGTGTGTCAGCGCTCCGGCCCAGGAGTACCCGGTCACCTTCACCGTGACCATGGAGAATCCGCAGCTCCACTACTACGGGATCGAGCTACGCGTGCCGGAGGTGCCGGCCGGTGAATCCCTCGACCTCATCATGCCGGTATGGATCCCGGGCTCGTATATGATCCGGGAGTATCCCCAGTACGTGAACTCCGAAGCCGCTCACGATCTGGCGGGCAATCCCCTGCCGTTTGTAAAGGTGACCAAGAACCGGTGGCGGGTTCAGACTGCGGGCGCCGGAGGGCTCGTCTTCACCTACCGGGTCTTTGCCTATGAGCAGACCATCCGGCACGCCTACCTCGATGAGGAGCAGGCGATAATCAACGGACCGCATCTGTTCATGTTCCCTGAACCGTTCAAGGACTCCCCGGTGCGGGTGGAGATCCGGCCGGGAGAGGGTTTTGAACGCATCGCCACCGGCCTGGATTCCGAACCGGGTGCTCCCTTCACGCTGCACGCCGACAACTTCGATCAGCTCTTCGATTCCCCCGTCGAGATGGGCGATATCGAGATCCTCCGCTTCCGGGTCGACGGCGTGCCGCACGAGATCGCGGTCTCGGGTCCCGGCCGGGTTGACGGGCCGCGGCTCATCCGCCACACCCGCCGGATCGTGGAAACCGCCGTCTCGGTGATCGGCGAGATCCCTTATGATCGCTACGTCTTCATGATGGCCCAGGGGGTGGACGGCGGCGGGCTCGAGCACGCCAATTCCACCTTCCTCGGTTTTCCCGGCGGCTACCTGGACTCGGAGGACCATATCCGCCAGCTGCTCGGGCTCGTGGCCCACGAGTTCTTCCACGTCTGGAACGTCAAACGCATCAGACCGATCGAACTCGGCCCCTTCGATTACAGCCGGGAGAACTACACCCGCTCGCTCTGGGTGGCGGAGGGCCTGACCGTCTACTACGACAAGCAGATCCGCCGGCGGGCCGGTTACCTGAGTCCGGAGGAGTTCCTCGAGGAGCTGCAGGGCGAGATCTTCCAGTACCTCTTTCAGCCCGGACACCTGCGCCAGAGCCCCGAAGAGGCCAGCTTCGACGCCTGGATCAAGACCTACTACTCCCACGCCGAGACCTTCAATACGACCTTCTCCTACTACACCAGCGGCAACCTGATCGGGGCCATGCTGGATCTGGATATCATCGCCGCTACCGGGGGGGAGAAGAGCCTCGATGACGTCATGCGCTATCTCTGGGTGGAGTACTATCGGGGGCAGGACCGCGGCTATACCCCGGCCGAGTTCCAGGGAGCGTGTGAAACAGTGGCCGGAAAGAGCTACGAGGAGTTCTTCGACTCATACATCCGCAGCCGTACCGAGCTGGAGTTCGATCCCTTTCTGGCCCACGCCGGGCTGCGCCTGGGGCGCGGTCCCGATCCGGCCGACGAGGGCCCCTACATGGGGGTGAGCCTGAACACCGAGGGCGACCAGGTCAGGATCTCCGGGCTCATCGACGGCACCCCCGGCTGGGACCAGGGCCTGAGCGTCGGCGATGAGATCGTGGCCATCAACGGAGTGCGCTTCGAGGATTATGCCGGGTATCGGGCCGAGTACGGGAAATCCAAGCCCGGCGATACCATTCAGGTCACGGTACGACGCAACGGTGAAGAGAGAACCATCCCCATCACCCAGTCGGGCTGGCCGCTCTCGGTTTCGATCCAGCCGGTCGAGAATCCGACTCCGGAACAGCGGATGATCTATGACCGCTGGCTGCGCACCGATCATGACTGAATCTGCCGGCTTCGCACCGATCGTCACTGAGACCGTCCCGGGGACCGGTTCCTCTATGCGAACGAGGCTGTCAGCCGGCGCCGACCTCTGATATCCTCACCCCACCTGTGTCCGCTTCCCGGTTCCAGGAGGTCGTCCGATGCGCCTGGTGTGGGTTATCCCCCTGTTCCTGACGTTCGCTTTCACGCCCGGCGCCCGCTCCGGTCGCCCGGCAACGGAGGTCGTCACACTGGGCATCGCCGTACCGGTGGCGGCGTCGCCGGAGGCGGTGCGCCCGACGCCAGGATCGGCTCCCGGAACCCCCCCGGCGGACGCGCCGGGGGATCTCGGCGATCTCTTCCGGACCGGCTGGATCCTGCAGGACACCAACTCGGACGAAGTCGTCGAAGGGCTCGATCTGCGTATCCTGATCACTCCCGGGGCCGGTCCGGCCGGAGCGGCGGCCGGGGCCAACCTGGCCGCCCGGTTCGCCTTCGAGACCAGCGCGCTCGATCCCGGTCTGGTCGAAGTGATGCCGGCACGTCCGCGGGCGGTCGAGACGCCCGCCTTCCTGGTCGGTACGCTCGGGGAGCTGCGGGACCTGCTTCCGCCCGGGCTCCTGGCCGGGATCGGACGCCTCCGCCCGGGGCAGGGCGCGATTCTGCACCTTCCTCCCGGGGAGAACTTCACCCGCGGCGGGGTGATCGTCACGGGAGAGGACGACACGGGGCTGCTGGCGGCCGCCGACTGGCTCGCCGGGCGCGCTCCCGCCCTCTGGCGGGTGGACGGCGCCGAGCTGACCGCAGTGCGAGAAAAGCTCGACCGCTTCCTCTCGAGCCGCGAGATCGCGGTGCGGGAGGTCATCCTCCAGGGTCTGGTCGTGGATGCCGTCGAGCCGGGGCTGGCCAGGCTCTCGGTGCGGATCGGGATCACCGCGGCTGAAGATTTCGCCCGGGCCGTGGCCGCCTTCGAGGGGAAAGAGAAGGAACCGGAGACAGCGGAGGAACGGAGCCGAAGCGAAGAGGCCGGGGAGCAGGAGGGGACCGGGGCGGCGGAGCGGGCCGGCCGCAGCCGGCAGGAGCGCCCTCCGGCCCTGACCGAACTGGAGTTCCGCGACGTGCACCGGCTCGAGGTGGTCGTGGCGGGACCGGGGGCGCCGCACACTATCCAGCTCCGGCCCCGCCGGCCGTGGGAGACGGCTCCCGGGCGGGGTGCCCCCCGCGGCGCCTCCCCAGATTTCACCCTCTCCCGCCTCTACACCATAGACGGGCTCTTCCGCGACAGCGACGGCGACTTCCTCCCCGATGACACCCCCGCCTACCTGGCGCTGACCGATGCCGCCGCCGCCACCGCGGTGGCCGATCTGGCCGCCCGGATCGGACTGGAGACGACCGGCCTCCGGCTCCCCCTGGTCCGGCCGGCGGGGGAGGAAGACGATCCCGAGGCGCTCGGTTTCCCGCTCCTGGTAGGGACTGAAGGCTACCAGCTCGACCGGCTGCGCCGGGAGGAACGGCTGCATCTGCCCACCGGTATGCCCGGTGAGGGCTGGCTCGAGTTCGTGCCCGAGGCCTTCGGGGAATCGAACGGTCTGGTGATCGGCGGAACCGATGAGACCGGGCTGGCGGCGATCGCCTCCTACGCCGCCCGGCGGCTGCCGTGGCTGTGGGAGTACGGCAAGGGGAACGTATCGCTGGCCGATGTCGAGAACGAGGTGCGCCGGTTCTTCCAGGCAGGGACGGGGATCGGTCAGGTCAGCGTGGGGATCGAGAAGCTCGAGACCTGGCTCGACCGCATCGGCGACCGCGATCTGGAGACGATCGAGGTTGCCCTCTCGGCCCGCGACGCACCCGACGCCCTCGACTCATTCATCACCGAGCGGATCCGGGCACGCTACCCCCGGGCCGAGGTGACGGTCGAGACCTTCGGTACCGGCTACGGGGTGGGGGCGCCGGTCTTCAGCGAGGAACTCGAGATCCCCTGGGAGGTGGACAGCGTCCGGGAACGTTTGCGCGCCGAGGTGCTGCCCCGCGTAGCCGCGGGGAGCGGGGGGCGGATCGAGGTGCGGGTGAGCGAGTCCCCCGAGGTCCGGGCGGCCCTGCGCGAGGAGATCGCCGGTGAGCTCCGTCGGCGCGGGGCCGATCCCGGGGACTTCGAGATCGTCGTGCTGTGCGCCTACAAGCAGGGCTTCTCATGGCTGTACGACGAGGTGCTGCCGCGCCTGCTGGAGGCCGCGACCGAGGGGGCCGAGATCGGAGGGATCGAGGTCTCCTATCACACTCTCAAAGACCAGACCGAGGTGCGCTGGCAGACCATCCACGCCAACACCCGCTGGCTGCAGGAGATCTTCCCCATCGACGCCGTCCTGGCCCGCGAGCTGGACATCCCCGATTCCCTCATCACCTTCCGGGGAACGCAGCGCATCGATCCGATCTATACCGTCACGGTCACCGATCCGGCCGGCCGCGAGATCCTGACCGATGAATTCACGCCTCACTATGTCATCCGCCCCTTCTTCGATCTTTTCCCCGAGTACGAATCGCTGCGGGTCACCACCGGCTGGGTGACGGCCGACGTTGATGGTCAGATGGTGCTCGACGAGCGAATCCGCACCGACCTGGAGTGTTTCTGGGATCACCTGCAGACGGACACCTACCGCCGCATCATCGACTACGTCATGGACCTGCAGGAGGGGCGCCCCGCCTCGGCCAACGCGCCCTATTTCGACCGTCTCGACATCGAGGTGGCCCTGAGTGAACCCGACTACCGGCTGGGGGTTGACGAGGAGGTCATCTCCAGCCTCGAAGCCCTGCACGAGGACGTCTTCTTCGAGACCCTGACCCTCTTCAGCCTGCTCGGCGCCCGCTACGGGGTGGGGAGCCTGAACTACCCCGGCCGGATCCTCCCATGGATGCGGGAGATCGAGGGCGGTGGTCCGGGGCGGGCGCGCCTGGTGATGACCGGCCGGGAGAAGGCCGGTCCCGAGCTCGTCCTGACCACGACGGCGGCGGGGGAAGAGCCGGTACGGCAGCGTTATTCCCTCACCGGTACCGGCGTGGAGACCCCGCTCCTGCGCGGGATCGCGGTCAGGGAGGGGGGGGAGGGCATCGCCCGCCTGCTCCTCGAGGTGACCGCCACCGACACCCTCGACCGCTACGCCGAGTACCGCCGACGGGGCTCGGAGGAGGCGATCGACGCCGAGTTCCTGAACAGCGGCCGGCTCCTGCGGCTGGTCGAGATCGGGCGCGCGCTGCACGCCGCCGGATTCTATGAAGAAGAGATGAGCTTCGATGAGGTGGGGGAGTTCCTCTTCCGCGTCACCCTCGAGGATTCGATCCGTTATTCCCGCCTCGCCTCGTGGCCGCGTCCCCGGCATCCGAAGAGCACGCGCAATCCCGTGGTCCTGGATCAGCGGTACTCCTACCACGGCGAGCGGATCATG
>CAYSYY010000222.1:0-6332 GCA_964435265.1 uncultured Gemmatimonadota bacterium | reverse complement strand
GCCCGGCCCCGGTACTGTCGCTCACGCCCGTGGGGAACCGGAATTCGTTCCCCACCGGGGCCCGGGCTCCGCTCACCCGGGGCGGTATGTGTCCCCCCGCCCGGCCCCGGTACTGTCGCTCACGGCCACAGGCACCGATCAGAGAGACGCTCCGGCTGCGGATCGTGCGTGCATCCGGGGGGGGGACCTCATGATCCAACCCCCCGTGAGCCCGGCAGAGGCGGCCACGGCGGAACGCGCTCTGGTTTCCCACAGGCGCGCGTGGAGCCGTGGCCGCCTCACCCGGGCTCACTCCCCACCGCGGGGCTGCAGGTCCACGGCGAGACCCAGCCGCTGGACGGTCCCGAGGAAATGGCGGTTGGCATCGGGATCGTACTCGTAGGAGTAATCCAGCGTCCAGATCCCGAACCGCAGCCCGAGCCCGGCCGTGACTACGTTCCATCCTCTGCCCTGTCGGGTCCCCAGGCGGAGGATGAGCGGATCGAGCCGGGCTTCGATCCCCAGGCGCAGCAGCGCCCAGTCATCGGATGGCTTCCAGAGATCGGCTCCGGCCTGCACCGCCACCCGACCGAGTTCAACGGGGCGGGTCAGAGCCACGCCGCCGGCGATGCTCCAGGGCAGCTCCAGCCGCTCCTCTTCCAGCCGCCCCATCCGCCCCACGTTCCGTACCGCGATCCCCCCCCGCAGGAGCCCACCGGCCACGGGCAGTGGGAACTGCCCGCCGACATCGAGGGCGGCGCCGAAGGCATCGGCGTGATAGAGCTTTTCGTAGAGTCCCTTCACCGCAATCCCCACTGCCATGCCGTCGGACAAAAGGAATCCTGTACGGATGGCCAGGGCGACGTCGTGGGCCGAGGTCAGGGCCAGCGGTTCGGCGGTCGGCAGATCACCACGCACTTCGATGTCGGTTATGCCGTTGTAGGTGACCTCCAGGGCCAGACCTCGACCCCGGGCTCCCGTACTCCAGATCAGGGAGGTGAGTCGGTCATCACCGTACAGGGCGGCGCCGGTAAGGCTCACGAACCGCCAGCTCCCGGCCTCGCCTCCCCCCCGGGCCGCCGCGGCCGGATTGGCGTGGATGGCGTCGGCGGTGCCGATCCAGGCGGTCAGTCCGTCCCCCAGGGCGGCCCCGGCCGGACCGTGCCCCAGTTTCAGGAACTGGACCCCCGCTCCCCGGCCGGCCTCGGGATTGGCCTCCTGGGCCCGTCCCCCGGTCCAGCCCGGTCCGATCAGGAGAACCGCCAGGCCGATCGCGCGGGTCCATCCGCAGCCTCTCATCCGGCCTCTCCTTCCACCTCGAGGGCTCCTTCCGCGACTCCGGCCCGGGCGACTTCGGCATAGACGGTGCGCAGGGGCACGCCGTGCTCGACGGCCGCCGCCCGACACGCCTCGAATTCGGGGTGTACCTGCCACTCGTCCTGCGCGCTCACCCGCGAGAGTTTGACCCTCAGGGGACCGAACTTCGTGTTCAGGATCCCGCTGCCACGCAGCAGGATCATCCGGCCGGTCCGCGCCATCCGTACCCCGAGCGTTCCCGTTTCGGCGAAGACGAGACGGGCGATCTCCTCGAACCGTTCCGGATCGACCAGGACGGTCAGATGGATTCCCGGCCGGCCTTTTTTCATGATGACGGGGGTCAGAAAGGCGTCGCGCGCCCCCGCCTGGAGCAGGCGCTCGATGAGCCAGGGCCACATCTCCGGAACGGCGTCGTCCACCGCCGTTTCCAGAACGGTCACCTCATCACGCCCGGCCGCGGCCACCTCAGCGCTCTCGCCGAGGGTGGCGCGCAGAACATTGGGACGCCCGGGGAGGTCGCGCGTTCCCGCCCCGTACCCGATCCGGTCGGGGCGCAGCGAGAAGGTGCGCGTGATCTCGTCGGCCAGCGCAACAAGCAGAGCGGCCCCGGTGGGGGTGACGAGTTCGGCGGCGACATCCACCCGCTCGAGTTCGATCCCTTCGAGCAGCACCAGCGTCGCCGGTGCGGGCACGGGCAGGGTGCCGTGGGCGGCCCGGATCTCTCCATGACCATCCCGCGGGGGAGTGGCGATGATGCGTTCGGGGCTGAGCTCCCGGACCGCGGCCACACTGCAGACGACGTCGACGACAGCATCGATAGCCCCCACCTCGTGCAGGTGGACGTGCCCTTCGGCGGCCCCGTGCACCCGCGCCTCGGCGGCGGCGAGCCGATCGAAGATGTCGGCGGCGGCCGCGCGGACCGCCGGATCGAGAGCGGAGGAGTCGAGCATCGCGCGGATCCGATCGGGGCCGATCGCCGGGGTGTGCCGGTCGACGGGTGAGGTCGCATTCGGAGCGGGTGTCTCGATCACTCCATCCACGAGCACCTCGACTCTGGTGGCGGCGATCCCGGCCCGACGGGTTCGCCCGACCCGCAGCTCGACGCGGCTCTCCAGACCCAGAGCCCGAACCTGTTCCCGCAGGCAGGCGACGGGCACCCCGAGATCGACCAGGGCGCCCAGGAGCATATCCCCGCTGATGCCGCTGAACGGTTCCAGAAGCAGCGTTCTCATCCCTGGCCCTCCGGCCACACCCGGGCGATGCGGGCGGCGGCGCAGCCCGCCCCGAAGCCGTTGTCGATGTTCACCACCGTCACTCCCGAGGCGCACGACGAGAGCATGCCGAGCAGAGCGGCCCAGCCGCCCCGGGCCACCCCGTAACCGACGCTGGTGGGAACGGCGACGACGGGGGGGCGGATCAGCCCCCCCACCACGCTCGGCAGCGCGCCCTCCATGCCCGCCACGACGATGACGACGGCCGCGCTGTCCAGTTCGTCACGCCGGGCGAGCAGGCGGTGCAGTCCCGCCACGCCCACATCGTATACCCGGCGTACGTCCATCCCCATCGTCTCGGCCGTAAGCGCAGCCTCCTCGGCCACCCCCAGATCGGAGGTCCCCGCCGATACGACAGCCGCGGGCCCCCGCATGACGACATCGTCATGGGCCCCGTCGGGGAGCCAGCGCACGATCCGGGCGACCGGGAAGAACTCGGCGCCGGGCACAGCCTCCAGAACGGCCGACGCCTTGGTGCCTTCCAGGCGGGTGGCCAGCAGCGGGGTTCCGGTCCCGGCCAGCCGGGCGGCGATGGCGCGGCACTGTTCCGGAGTCTTGTGCTCACCCAGGATCACTTCGGGGAAACCGCAGCGCAGATCTCGGTGGGTATCGACGGTCGCGTATTCCTCCACGCTCACGAAGGGTAACGCCCGCAGCTGCTCGAGAGCGGCTTCGACGTCCACCTCACCCCGGACTACGGCCTTCAGGAGGTTGAGGATGTCCGATTCACGCACGGGTCGTTCCCTCCCATTCCGGAGCGAGTGGATCGAAGCGGACTCTCTCGCCGCACTCGTACCGGGCCAGCTCCTTCAGATAGTAGCGTATCAGCGCTTCCATGGCTTCATAGGACTCGATCCGCACGGCCGCCCGGCGCAGCAGCGTGCCCTTCCACAGGCCCTTCGTGTAATTGTTGAGATGCCGGCGCATCTCCCGAACCGCCCCCGCCTCGCCTTTCTCCTCGATGTCGAGACGGGCATGCCGCAGAGCGGTGGCAAGGCGCTCGGGGGCATCGGGTTCAGGCGGCAGTTCGCCGGTTTCGAGAAGCGTCCGGGTCCGGCTGAAGATCCAGGGATTGCCGATCGCCCCGCGGGCGATCATCACCGCCGGACATCCTGTCTGCTCCATCATGCGAACGGCGTCGGCGGGCTCGAAGATGTCGCCGTTGCCGATCACGGGGATCGGGCTCTCGCGGACCAGGCGGGTGATCCGCGACCAGTCGGCGTTCCCCGCGTATCCCTGGGTCCGGGTGCGCGGATGCAGGGTGACCGCCTGAACTCCCTCCTCGGCCGCGATCTGCGTCGCGTCGACATAGACGAGCCGGTTCTCGTCCCACCCCGCCCGGAGCTTGATCGTGACCGGTCCGGGACTGCTCTCCACGACCGCCCGGACGATCTCCCGCAGAAGCCCCAGGTCCTTCAGCAGGGACGCTCCGGCGTCTTTCCGGATGACCTTGCGGGCGGGACAGCCGACATTGATGTCCACCAGATCTGGATCCAGCGCCCAGCTGCGGCGGGCCGCCTCGGCGAGTACCTCGGGATCGGATCCGAAGAGCTGGATCCCGATGGGATGCTCATCGGGGGAGAAATGCAGCAGCTCCCGGGTCGTGGTGCTCTCCCGTACCAGACCGTCACCCGACACGAATTCGGTATACACGGTATCCGCACCCATCCGGCGACAGAGCCGTCGGAAGACCCGGTTGGTCACCCCCGCCATCGGTGAGAGCAGGAGCGTCCCCAGCTGCAGATTTCCAAGGGTCAACGGCACGTGACCGTCCTCGCAGGGATGGATGGACGAAGGGTCAATATACCTGCCGGGCCTCACCGGCGGCAACGACACCCCCGGCGTGCTCCCTGAACCGCTCGTTCCACCCGCTCTCCGGAAACCCTCTGCGCGTACACCGTCCCGCAACGACGCTCGTATTCGAGGGCCGATGCATTCCGGCCCTTTCGATCCGGAACCTTATCGACGGAACGGTGTCCTCAGTCACGACCGAGGACGAGTCCCAGGCTGGCCCGTCCGCGCCAGGGAGTCAGCGCCGCCAGGACGAGACCCGCGGGTATTCCCCCGGCCAGGGCCAGAGCGGTCGCGAACAGCCCCCGCGGCGTCCGCCCCATAACCCAGAAACGGGGATGGAGGACCCACTGCAGTGAAGCCACGGCGTCGTAGATATCGTCGCTCAGCAGGTTGAAACGGTCCCGGACCTGCAGCCCCGTGGCCTGGACGAGCGCGGTGAGGCCCTCGGGGGTGAAGTGCCAGCGGTGGCGGGGTGGATCCCAGGCGATGGTGCGGGCGCCGAAGAGCGACCGTTCCAGACCCACCGCATTGGGGACGACCAGAACGATCCGTCCCTCCGGCGCCATGACGTCCCTGATCGTACCGAGGACGGCGACCGGATCATCCAGATGTTCGATGACATGCCACAGGGTATAGAGCGGTCGACCGCGGGCTGCGGGGGGAAGCGTTCCTGAGAGGTCGATCTGTTCGATCACCAGCCCCCGTGATCGGGCCGCCGCCGCCGCCTCGGGATCGGCCTCGAGCCCGATCGCGGGATCCCCCGGCCGGGCCCGGTGCCAGGCGGCGAGGAATCCCCCCGCCCCGCAACCGAGATCCACCACTCCACCCTCTCCCACCCAGGGCAGCACGAGCGATACCTTGCGGTCCTGGCTCCGGGCGGTCAGCCATCCCTTGAGGCCGCCCGGTCGGGCATGGGGGAGGTAGGAGCCGGTCGGCGGCTCGAACGGCGGTCCGTCGCCCGACACACTCTCGAGGGTGCCGCACCCCGCGCAGCGGATGAGCGGTACCGGCTCGGAATCGGGAGCCAGTCGGTCGGGGGGGAGGGTTCCGCCCCGACGCCGGATCGAACCGCAGAAAGGGCACGCTCTGTCCAGGGCCGCCTGCAGCATCTTGGGTTCCTTGCCTGAGCCGTGAGGACGGGAAGAGGCGAGTATAGCCACCACCCTCCTCCCCGGTCAAAGGGCCGGCGGGGATGGCGTTGACACGGTTTGCACCCCTGCCGCATGATATCCGCGCAGACAAGACGATCCCCCCCGACCGCGAACGGGAGATCCAGGATGAAGGTTGTGCTGTCACGCACCGAGCCGACGACGTGGCGCGGTGATGCTCTCGTGCTCGGTGTGACATCGCCGACCGTCGAGGATACTCTTCCCCACACCCTCGACGGATGTACCGGAGGTATTCTCAGAGAAGCCTTCAGGGGAGATGCGTTTTCGGCGAAGGAAGGGGAGGTGCTGCTCTTCCACGCCCCGCCCGGCCTGAAGGTGCGAAAGCTACTGGTGGTGGGTCTGGGTGCGGAGGGTGAAGCCTCGACCGAGACCATGCGCCGGTTCTGCGGTACAGCCTCCCGTGCACTGCTTCGTATCGGGGTGAAGACGGTCGGTGTGATCGTCCCGGCAGCGCACGCCTCGGCCGGGGGGGTCGAGGCAGGCGTGGAGGGTTTCCTGGTCGGTCCGGGAGGGATCGACGCCCAGCGGACCGGGGAGAAGCGGCGCCCTGATCCCTACCGCGGGGAATATTCCTCCCTGACCCTGTTCCTGCCCGACCGCATCACCTCCGGCCTACGCAGCGCTGTTCGCCGGGGTGAGATCGTAGCCGAAGCGATGATCCTGACGCGGCGGCTCACCAACGAGCCCGGCAATCTCATGACCCCCGCCCGGCTGGCCACCGAAGCCCGCCGCGCCGGCCGGGCCGCGGGGGTGAGCGTCACGGTCTGGGAGCGCCGACAGATCGAAGAACACGGACTCGGCG
>CAYSYY010000221.1:0-6377 GCA_964435265.1 uncultured Gemmatimonadota bacterium | reverse complement strand
CGGGACTGGTGTTGCTGAAACACTGATCATCTACCCGACGGAAGCTGCCGGAGTGAATGTGACAATCATAGTGACCTGTGGTGCGATCACTGAGACGAGGACATTCGCTCTGCCGGCGCCGACAGGATTCTGATACAACCGTCGGATAGGATTGCGGCACACAGCGAAGCGGATGCGGGGCCGGAGCCCCGCATCCGCTTTGCATTGGATGCAACCTGTCGTCACTCCGGAAGTTACATTGGGAGGACGGGATACAGCTTTGCTTGAATACCACAGTTGTTGCGTGACAGGGCACTTGGGCGGGACGGCGGGGGACCGGTGATCCGGACGTGAGACGTATCTACCTAATAGGCCTGATCGTGCTGCTGGCGGTCCTGTTGGCCGTCGGCGGGGGGCTGATGTACCTGAACGGCTCCCTGGGATCCGAGCAGGTGCTCTCGCTCCTCAACGGAACGGTTCTGCACAAGGCCGGTCTCGAGCTGCGCTGGCGCGAAGCGAGCGGTTCGTTCCTCTTCAACCTCACCATCGAAGAGCCGGCGCTGGTACTGGCCGGCGGCGACACCCTGGTCCGGGCCGACCGGATGAAACTCGGATTCCGTCCCTGGTCGTTCGTGGAGGGGGGGATCGAACTCACCCGGGTCGAAGCCGACCGCCCCGTCGTCGATATCACGGCCCTGAGCGCGGGATCGCCCGAGGAGGCGGCCCGGCGACGCGAGGAGCGTCGCCGGAGGACCGAAGCCGCGGCCGCCGCAACCGCGGAGACGCCGGCCGATGCGCGGGAACGCGGCCTACGGATCAGGAACGTGGTCATCCGGGACGGACGGGTCCGGCTCGGGGAGCGGGGACCGGTCCGGGCGGTCACCGGCATCCTGCTCCGCGGCGAGGTCACCATCGGCCGCGAGGAGGGGATCGAGATCGCGGTGCGACGCCTGCGGGGCGCTCTCGAGGACTGGGGGCTGGTGGTCGAGGACCTCGGCGGCGGACTCGCGATCCGCGACGGATTCCTGAGGTTCAGCGAGACCCGGGCCCGGACCCGGTCGGCCCGTCTCGAGGTCGCCGGCACGCTGGACCTGGAACCGGACCGGGGCGAGGGAGAGCTCGAACTCGACCTCACCGCGCGCGAGCTGCGGGAGTGGTGGCCGATACTGGGGGGGGAGTGGCCGGGCGAGGGACCCCTGGAGGTACACGGCCGGCTGCGGCGTTCCCCCGGGGAACCGGATCTCGACCTGACCGGTTCGGGCACCCTGGCGGGGCTTTCGCTGGACGCGTTCCATCTGATTGGCTCGTACCGCCCCGAAAGTCTCCAGGCGATCCTGACGGCGCGGGGAGAGGGAGCGGATTCGCTGCGCGCAGACGTCCGGTTCGATCCGCGTACCGGTGAGGGGCGTCTGATGGTGCACGCGGACTCACTGCGTCTGGACCGGACGCCGGCCGGACTGCCGGTCCGGGCGGCGCGGTGCGACCTGATCCTGGATACCCGGAGTTTCAATCCGCTCCGGGGCGGAGGACGGGTGCAGGCGACCATCACGGGCGCCGATCTGGCCGGGCTGGCGGCGGCCTCGGTACGGGCGGATCTGGATCTGGGTACGAACGGCCTGACGACCCACGCGCCTCTGCTCATCACGGGGGCGGGATATGGTCTGTGGGTCGAAGGGAACCTCGATATCGAACGGGGAGCGATCGATGTCACCCTGACCGGATCCTCGGCGGTGCACTCCGATCTGCTCACTCCGACCGGTCTGGAGCTGGACGCCGGCGAGATCAGTCTGGATGCCCGGATCACCGGCGCCCTGCGCAATCCGAGTGTACGGGGGAACGTCGACTGCACCGATCTGGTGCAGAGTGATCTGCGTATCCCGGCCGCCCGGATGCGGTTCAACATCGCCCAGGTTCTGGGCGACCGGATCGGCACCTTCGGCGTCGAGCTGGACTCGCTGCGGGCAGGCGATGATATCTCCCTCGACGGGGCCGTGCTCGACGGACGGATCATGGGTGAACGGGTCGTCCTGCAGCTGGTGAGCGGCTGGTGGCCGGAGGGCGAGGCCAGCCTGCACGGGAACATCACCGTCACTCCGGACAGCATCCGGGCCCGGGTAGATGCAGGACGCTTGCGGCACCGTGAGATCGAGGTCACCAACCTCTCCGGTTCCTTTTCAGTCAGCCCGCGCACCGGGGCCGGTCCCTTCGCCCTGCGGGTGCTGTTCGCCGGTGGAAACGCCGAGGTCTCCGGATTCCGCAATGAAGAGCATATCCTGGTATTCACCCTCGATCTGGCCGATCTGGAGGTGGCGCCGGTACTGCGGAGCATCCGGGCGGACACCCTCAGCATCGGAGGACGGGTGCGGGGAAGAATGCAGGGCCGGATCGGCCGGCATGTGGAATCGCTCAGTGCCAGGGCCACCGTTCTGCGCCCCGGTTTCGAGAACCTGCGGTACGGCCGGTTGGATCTGGATGCATCCTACACCGATGGCCGGATCCAGGTCGACGAGCTGGTCGTGACGGGAGTGGAGACGGGCGGCCTGACCGGCGGCCGGCTGCAGGTCGCGGGCTCGTTCACGCTGCCCGATCCCGGGACGATCGCCGATGAAGGTGCGCTGGATCTGGACCTGCTGACCAACGAGGTGCGCCTTGAGTCCTTCCAGAGGTACCTGGGCGGAGTGACCGTGCGCGGCGAGGTGAGCAGCCACCTGCAGGTCGGCGGGACCTTCGCCCGTCCGGTCGTGCGGGGTGAACTGAGCGTGCAGGACGCCCGGGTCGACACCTTCGAGGTCGCCGATCTGGGAGCCCGGATTTTCCTGGACGAGGGATTCCTGCGGGTGCAGAACGGCCGGCTGTCCTCCCTCGGTTTCACCGCCGATTTCCAGGGCAGCATGCCGCTCGATTTCGCCCTGATGCCCTTCGCGGCCCGGATCGACACCGGGGCCGCGATCGCCGCCACCCTGCGCGGACGTGGTAGTACCGAGGTGCTCATCCAGCCGCTGCGCGAGCAGATCGAGCGGCTCGAAGGAGTGCTCGCCCTGGAACTGGGCCTCTCGGGCACCCTCGCCGATCCCCGTCTGGACGGGAATGTGCAGCTGGCCGATGGTCGGGTCAAGGCCCTGGCCCTCGGGCATGCCGTGGAGGACCTGCAGATCGGTCTCACCCTGAGCGGGTCCCGGATCACGGTGGACCGCTTCACCGGCCGGCTGCCTTCGAACCGGCGCTACCGGAGGTTCCTGAGGCGCGGGGAACGCAGGGGTGACTTCACCCTCGACGGTTCGATCGAACTCGGTGGAGCCCGCGGCGGGATGCGTTATGACCTGAGCTTTTCCGGCGAGGCCCTGGGTTTGAGCGATCCCACCGGGAGCATCTACGCCGACCTGGATGCCGCCCTGAGCCTGCGTACCGACGAGACAGCCGGGCATCCCCTTCTGGAGGGAGATGTTCAGGTCCGGCAGGCCCTGGCCGACGTCGGCATGATCCTCGATCTCGTCGGGGGCGGAGGGGGCGGCGGCGGTGGAGAGGATGAGGAGAGAGACCGGTCGGCCGGGCTCGAGATCGATGTGGCGATCGAGATCCCGAGCCGCTTCAACCTCGTCGGCGGCGAGCTGGGGCAGGATGTGGATGTGGAACTGGTGGGTGATGTCATCCTGCGCAAGAGCCCGCTCGGCGATCCCTACCTGCTGGGGACGCTGGAAACCGTTCCGGGGCGCGGCCAGCTCTTCGCCTTCAACCGTCGCTGGTCGGTGGACGAAGGTACCGTAACCTTCGGTTCGATAGATGAGATCAATCCCGATCTCAACGCCCGCTTCCTGACCGATGTCGAGGATATCAGGATCATCCTGACCCTGACCGGGACCGTGCGGGAACCGATGACACGGTGGAGTACCGAGGGGGACGTCCTGACCAGCGATTCGGATATCATGTCACTCCTGTTCCTGGGCTCGATCGGCGTCGGCCAGCAGGTGGGGGGCACCCGCCGACTGGTCGGGGACTTCATCGAGAACGCCGTGAGCCGGTCGGCCGGGCTGCTGCCGTTCATCGACACCATCGAGACCGAAGGGGTCTTCGACCAGCTGACCGGCGGAGTCCTCGACCAGGACGCCCAGGTGAGCGTCGGCACCTACCTAGGCAACCGGATCTACGCCCGGTACTCGCAGGCGTTCGGGAGCTCCAACCTGTGGCGGGAGTACCAGGCGGAGTACCGGATCTCACGGCGCTTCCGATTGAGCGGCACCTACGACCGTTTCGGACGCCTCGTGCTGGAACTGAAATGGCGCATCGAGTACTGATGAAACGGCTCCTCCTGATCCTCGGCCTGGCCTCCGCGGGCCTGGTACTGATCCAGAACGACATTCATGCACAGCGTAAGGTAACAGATGTAACTATCAGTGGTAACGAAGCATATAGCACCAAACAATTGGAAAAAATGACCCGCGTCGGCACCCGGTCGTTCCCCCCGGTGGTTGGTCGTCGCCCCCGGTTCAACGTCCTTGTCCTGCGACGTGACATCGCCTACCTGAGAGCCTTCTACCACGATCAGGGCTACCTGCAGTGCCAGGTCTCGGCCGACACCGAGCCGATCGGCGAGAACGAGATGCGGGTGCGCTTCACCATCCGGGAGGGGCCGCTCACCACCCTGGCCGGGATACGGTTCACAGGTCACACTCTCTTCACCGCTGAGCGGTTGACGAGCTTCATCAGGCGACAGCGGGTGGGGCATGTCAGGGTGGGGGAACCGGTCAGCGAGGGGGCGGTCAGGGCCGGAGCGGACGAGATCATCCGGGAATACCGCGACCAGGGGCATTTCTTCACCAGCGTGAGGCCGCGGGTGGGGGCGCGCGACACCCTCACCGGCTCGGTCCCGCTCACTTATGCCATCACCGAAGGTTCGCCCGTGCAAGTTGCGGCCGTCCAGATCGAAGGGACGCGCAGCACCAAGAACTTCGTGGTCAACCGCGAGGTCCTCCTGGACCCCGGCGATACCCTCACCGAAGAAGCCCGACGGGAGAGCCAGCGCAGGCTCTACACCACCGGTCTTTTCCGTTCGGTAGCGGTGACGGTCGGGGATGTGACGCCCGATTCCACCGGGGCGACGGTTCTGGTGACGGTGAACGAGCTGCCCAGGCGGTACATCGGCACCGGCATCGGTGTGGCCGGGGATTCCGAGGAACAGATCGACATGCGCCTGCATACCTCGGCCCAGTGGGGACATCGCAATCTCTACGGTACGGGCCGGGCCATCGAGCTGTCGGCCAGCGCCGACCTGCAGGTCATCACGGCCTGGGATCTGCTGCAGCGGGAGCTGGGACTGCGCTACGTCGAGCCCTGGTTCTGGGGCTCGCGAACCCCGCTCACCGCTTTCTTCTCCCTGCGGCCCCGCTCCTACACCTCCTACACCGTACAGGAAGCGGCCGCCGAGATCGGGGTGAGTCACGAGTTCAACCGCCGGACGCGCGGCTATCTCAATTTTGCCTACCGGATCGTGGATACGGAGGTGCCGATCGAGGCCATCACCAGCAAGGACGAACTTCGCGGCTTCAACGCCATGATCGAGCGCGACAGCCGCGACAACATCCTTTCGCCCACCGGCGGCAGCCTCACCCGTCTCACCGTGAGCGGGTACGGAGGGCCGCTGGGGGGCGGGGCGACCTACGGAGTGGGGATGTTTTCGTGGTCCCGCTATATGCCGACCGGGCAGCGGGCCGTGATGGCCACCCGGATCAGGCTCGGAGCGGCTCTGCCGGCGGCGGGGGAGGAGGTCCCGATCTTCGATCGCTTCTTCCTGGGCGGCGCCACCTCGGTCCGCGGTTACCGGGAGCGGCAGCTCGGCCCGGTGAACGTGAGCGCGGGATCGGGGGGAGGGCAGGTCTTCCAGACACGGGGCGGGCAGGCCATGGCCCTGTTCAACATCGAGCTCCGGCGTCCCCGGCACATCGGCCCCTTCGGGATCATCTTCTTCCTCGACGCCGGGAACGTCTGGGAGGATATCACCCGGGTGAACTCAAAGCTGGCGGTTTCGTCCGGACTGGGCACCTTTATCGATACGCCGTTCGGACCGGTGCGGTTCGGATACGGGTGGCGGTTGAATTCCACCAACGAGGAGAGTGCCCATGCCGCCTACCGGCTGCCGCGGAGCACCTGGCACATGAGCGTCCAGTATGCCTTCTGAGATCATCCTGGCCTCACGATCCCCCCGCCGGGCCGGGCTGCTGAGCGGGCTGGGCATTCCCTTCCGGCAGATCGTCAGCGGCGTGCCGGAGGATCACGACGGGGTCGACCCCGAGACCGGCGCCAGGCGGGCCGCTCTGGCCAAGGCCCGGGCGGTGGCGGCGCGGCACCCGGGCGTGCTCGTGGTGGGAGCCGATACCGTCGTGATCTCCGAGGCGGGTGAACTG
>CAYSYY010000220.1:0-6408 GCA_964435265.1 uncultured Gemmatimonadota bacterium | reverse complement strand
GCCCACCCTGCCCTTCCGTCCCCGACCGGCGGGCCAGTTCCTCCTGGCTGCGGTGATCGAGCCGGTCCCACTTGCGCTCCCGGTGCAGATGCAGGGCATTGCGGACGTACAGGCTCAGATCACGCGCCTGAAGCAGGCTGGCGTACTCGCGCCGGCCCGGGGCCTGCTGCGCCAGGTATTCCCGCCACCGGCGCGGGCCCCCCCGGGCATGGCTCAACCAGAGCAGGGTATGGATGTCACGCAGCCCCCCCGGACTCTCTTTCACATCGGGTTCGGCGAGGTAGACGGTGTCGCCGGCCCGGGTATGGCGGGCGGTGAATTCGGCCACCTTCCCGGCCTCGTACTCCGCCCGACGGGGAGTGAGGACCTCGCGCCGCAGCCGCGTCTCGAAGACGGCGGCGGGATCGACCTCCCCCCACAGCGTCCGCGCTTCGAGGAAGCTGGTGAGGGTGGCCGTGTCCCCGGCGGCCAGCTCCAGGGCCGCGGGGAGATCCAGGACCTGATGGCCGAGATCCAGGCCCAGATCCCAGAGCGACCGGAGGAAGGCGACGACGGCCTCATCGGGAACCCGCCGGGAGATGAGCAGGAGGAGATCGACGTCGGAGGCGAAGGCGAGTTCACCCCGGCCGTACCCGCCGCAGGCGAGCAGGGTGATCCCGGACCCCCCGGCCAGATATATCCCGGCCAGATCGCGAACCGCCCGGTCGACCGCCCGGCACCAGGCCCGGACGACGGCCCCCCCACCCTGTCCGCTCCGGTGGAGCGAGACACACCGCACCCGTTCGGCCGCGAATCGCGCCCGGATCGTCCCGGCGGCCGACGGCGGCGCGCTCACATGTCGAAGTAGAGGGTGAACTCGTGCGGATGCGGGCGCAGACGCACGTCGCTCACCTCATGGGTCATCTTATACTCGATCCAGGCGTGCACGACTTCCTCGGTGAAAACGTCCCCCTTGAGCAGGAACTCATGGTCGTCGCGCAGACAGGCCAGGGCTTCCTCGAGGCTGGTCGGCGCCGCCGGGACCGCCGCCAGCTCCTCGGGGGGCAGATCGTAGATGTCCTTGTCCAGCGGTTCGCCGGGATCGGTCTTGTTGGCGACGCCGTCGAGGCCGGCCATGAGGATCGCGGTAAGGGCCAGGTAGGGATTGCAGGAAGGATCGGGGCAGCGGAACTCGATCCGCTTGCTCTGCGGGCTGCGGCTGTAGACGGGGATACGGATGGCCGCCGACCGGTTCCGCTGACTGTAGGCCAGGCTGACCGGAGCTTCGAACCCGGGTACCAGGCGGCGGAAGGAATTTGTGGTCGGGTTGGTCAGCGCGATCAGCGCCCGGGCGTGCTGCAGGACCCCGCCCATGAAGTTCAGGGCCAGATCGCTCAGGTTGGCGTAATTCTCCCCGTAGAAGAGGTTGGCATCCCCCTTCCACAGGCTGACGTGGACGTGCATACCGCTGCCGTTGTCACCGTAGAGAACCTTCGGCATGAAGGTCGCCGTCCGGTCGTGCCGCCGGGCCACGTTCTTGACGACATACTTGTAGAGCATCAACCGGTCGGCCATCTGCAGGAGTGGACTGAACCGCATGTCGATCTCCATCTGCCCGCCGGTGGCGACCTCATGGTGCCCGGCTTCCACTTCCACTCCCAGTCCCTGCAGGATCTGGATCATCTCGTTGCGGATATCCGCCATCGAATCATGCGGCGGAACCGGGAAGTAGCCCTGCTTGAAGCGCGGCTTGTATCCCAGGTTGGGATCTTCCTCCCGGCCCGTGTTCCAGAATCCCTCCCGGCTGTCCACGGCATAGAACGCCTCGTGCTCGCGCGAGGCGTAGCGGACGTCGTCGAGGATGAAGAACTCCGCCTCGGGACCGAAGAAGGCCGTATCGGCCAGCCCGGTGCTCTGCAGGAAGGTCTCGGCTTTCGAGGCGATGTACCGGGGGCAGCGGGCGTAGCGCTGCTTGGTGACGGGATCGTAGATATCACAGATCAGGCTCAGGGTGGTGACATCATAGAAAGGATCGATGATGGCGGTGGCGGGATCGGGGACGACCAGCATGTCGCTCTCGAAGATCTTCTGCCAGCCGCGCAGGCTCGAACCGTCGAATCCGAAACCCTCTTCGAAGGCGTCGTCGTCCAGCTTGTCGGCCGGAACCGTGAAATGCTGCCACAGTCCGGGGAAATCCATGAACTTCAGGTCAACCAGCTTCACCTGGTTCTCGGTGATGATGTTCAGAACGTCGGCCGGTGAATACGCCATCCCTACTCTCTCCTCTCGATGTCTCCGGTCACTCCGGATCAGCTTCCGGGGGGACGGTTCGGGCTCTCGGGAGAGAGCCGCCAGCCCCACTCCGGATCGTGGATGAACACAAACGTAGCAGGCGGATCGTGATAAATCCACTTCCGCTCGACCAGCTCGCGGGGCGAGCCCAGCACGCTCCCGGCCGCCACGCTGCGTGTCTGTTCGATCATCTCATCGGGTTCCCCGAAGGCGATGTAGACCCGCCCGATCGCGGACTCCCAGCCGCGCACCCCCCCGCTTCGCCAGCGGTCGTCGGCGTGGCGCAGCCGCCGGATGAACTCCTCGCGCACCTCGTTGCGCTCGGTCCCCGGGGTCGGATCGCGATCACGCCAGAGGCTGTCGAGAAAGTCCCGGCGGTGATCGGCCGGCAGGTTCCGGAAGACCTCCACGGTCGGGGTCGGAGCGTAGAGGCTGAGCTGAGCGAGGGTGGTCCGTTCATCCTCCCCCCGGGCCAGGAGCGGCCGCAGGATGCGGACCGCCCGGCGCGTCTGCAGGCCTCCCGCTCCGATCCCGGCCACGAGGATCTGCAGGCTGTACGTCCCTTCGGCCAGACCGGCGGTGCAGAGCGTATCCCGGAGCGTCAGTCGCGGCCCCGGCGGTACGTTCAGCGTTCGCCGGCTGGCCTGGCTGCCGTCGGCGGCGAGCAGGGTGCAGATGACTTCACCGGCGCTCCCGAGCTGGTAGAACTCACAGCCGAAGGCAAGCACGTCGGCGCGCTCGGGAGTGTCGGCGGCGGGCAGGACCTCACGGGCGTGGACCGCCGGTTCGGCGTCTAGGGGTGGCTGTGACCACCCCGGGGAGAGGAGATCGGGATCGAGGATCTCGATCCCGCTCAGGCCCGGCTCGCCGACGCGCAGCTCGGGGACGTCGATCTCCACACTCCGGTGTCCCCGCCGGATCGAGTTCCGGTCGGTCACGCTCACCTCGATCCGGTAACTGCCGGCGGGCAGGGTGAACGACCGGTAGGCGCGGACGGGAACCGTCGGATCCTGGGGCAGTTCGTTGTCCTCCAGGACCACCTCGGATACCCATCCCCCCCCGCCCACCTGCAGGGCGTGGCGCGACCGGATGATGACCCGCCCGTCCCAGACGGCGCGCCGGGTAAATCCGCCCGCCTCCCGGTCGGCCAGGAAGAGCAGGCGGGCGCGCGGGAAAGAGAGGTGGACATGCAGCAGATGCTCGCTCCCGGCCGGCGGCCTGAAGAGCGCGGTGGAGACCTCGAGATCGATCCAGTCCGGCCCCCCGGGCAGATCGGGCCGCCCCTGCCCCGGCCGACCGTGCGGTCCGACCGCGCAGGCGCAGATGATCGATCCGGCGATGAGGGCTACGGCTGAACGGAGGGGGGGGGAGCGGTGACGGTGGAAGCGGAGCCGCGGCCGGGAAGGCATGGCCCTCACCAGCCGGCGACGATCCCGCTCAGGATCTCGTCGACGACCTGCCCGATGGCCTTCTCCAGACCGCCGTCCCGGGCATCGGGGCCTTCATTGGGATAGGTCTGCGAGCCGAAGACGCGGTCCGATTCCCAGATGACCTCCTCCCGCACCTGGTCGTAGAAGCGGATGCTGACCGTGATCCGGATGATCTGCTGGTCGACGGTTTCGTCACGATCGTAGGCATAGGCCTCTTCGGAGTAGGCCCGGACCGTTCCCTCGATGACGGCGTCGGCCTCCCCCGCCTCGGAGACGATCCTCAGGGTGCCGTCCTTCACCAGCGCGGCGACGAGCTGCTCGGTCACCTCTTCGGCGATCCCGAACTCGTTCGTCTCGTTGGCGAAGAGCGGAACCGCCACCGTCTTGATGTGGGCGGGGAGCCCCGAGGTGAAGGAGTAGGCGCATCCGGCCGTCATGAGCAGCAGGGTGAGGGCCGCCGCGGCGGCCGCGCCTCCGGATCGATCAGCCGGTGACCCAGACAGTCTCTTCCCCCAGCAGGGCTTTGAGTTCGGCGAGCACGTCGGAATCGGGATCCACGCCGACCGACTCCGCTTTGAGTTTGAGCGGCGGGCCGTCCCCGTCATGTTCGACGTGCAGGTAGACGGGGATGTTACCGGGGTGACGGGTGATGATCTGCAGGGCCTCACCGGCCAGCTCGCTTCCCCCCCCGGCGATCAGGAGCAGGTGCAGCTTCCCGGTCAGTCGCCGGCGAGCTTCTCCCAGCGGCATGAATTCCTCGGCGATGAGTTTCGGCGTCTCCCCCTCTTTCTTCGACACCCGGGCCCGCATCAGGACCATGGCGTCGGTGTGCAGGAGTTCGCCGTATGCCTGCCAGGGATCGTTGAAGACGATGGCTTCGGTCGAACCGGTGAAATCCTCCAGGCCGACGAAAGCGATGGGATTGCCCTTGCGATCGCTTTTTCGGCTCAGTGCCGAGATCACCCCCGCCACCATCACGGCGACGTTGTCGGGCAGCTCGTGCAGATCTCCGAGTCGGGCGTTGGTGAAGGCGATGACCTCATCCCGATATCGTTCCAGCGGATGCCCGGAGACATAGAATCCGAGGGCTTCCTTCTCCCGCGCGAGCATCTCGTTGATGGGCCATTCCGGCACTTCCGGCAGCTCTGAGGCGATCGTGAGAACCTCCTCCTGACCGCCCTCGAAGAGGCTCACCTGTCCCCGTTCCCGCTCGAGCTGGCGCCGGTGGGCTCCCTCTATCTCGCGCTGAGCCGACGCCATGAGCTGGGCCCGGTGTCCGTTCAGGCCGTCGCATGCTCCGGCTGCTATCAGGCTCTCCACGACCCGCCTGTTCACGCTCTTCAGATCGATCCGCTCCAGGAAATCGGTGAGACCGGTGAAAGGCCCTCCGCCGGTCCGTCCATCGAGGATCGCCTGGATCGCCGCGTGGCCGACGTTCTTTACTGCACCAAGCCCGAAGCGTATTATACTATCATCAGTTACCGTGAACTTCTCATTCGATTCATTAATATCGGGTGGGGCTACTTCCAGGTCGAGCCGGCGGCATTCCTCGATCAGGATCACCACCCGGTCGGAGTTGCTCATCTCACTCGAGAGCGTCGCCGCCATGAACTCGGGGCCGAAATGCGCTTTCAGGTATCCGGTCCGATAGGCGATGATGGCGTAACCGACCGAATGGCTGCGGTTGAATCCGTACCCGGCGAAGTAGGCCATCTGCTCGAAGATCGTCTCGGCGGTCCGCTGTTCGATCCCCCGCTCCACCGCTCCCGCGACAAAGGCCTCACGCTGCTCCTCCATCACCTCGGCTTTCTTCTTCCCCATGGCGCGACGCAGCAGGTCGGCCTCGCCGAGGCTGAACCCGGCCAGCTCCGAGGCGATACGCATCACCTGCTCCTGGTAGACGATGATGCCGTAAGTGGATTTGAGGATCGGTTCCAGCAGCGGGTGGTCGTAGGTGATCCGTTTCCGGCCGTGTTTCCGTTCGATATAGTCGTCCACCAGATTGGCACCCAGCGGTCCTGGGCGGTAGAGGGCGTTCATGGCGATCAGATCTTCGAGACTGCTCGGCTGGAGTTTGCGGAGGTAGTCGCGCATCCCGCTCGACTCGAACTGGAAGATACCGGTCGTCTCCCCCCGGCTGAACAGCGCATAGGTGGTAGTGTCGTTGAGATCGATGGTGTCGAGGTCCACCAACGTGCCGCGGTGCCGGCGGACCAGTTCGAGGGTGTCGTGCATGACCGTAAGGGTCCGCAGGCCGAGGAAGTCCACCTTGAGCAGTCCCACCTGTTCGACCCGGGTCATGCTGTACTGGGTGGTCACCTCACCCCGGGAGCCCTTGTAGAGCGGGACGAAATCGGTGAGCAGCCCGGGGGCGATGACAACCCCCGCCGCATGGGTCGAGGCGTGGCGCGAGATCCCCTCGAGCCGCCGGGCGTGTTCGAAGAGGGTGCGGTAGCGCTCGTCGGCTTCGATCAGGTCCTGCAACGCGGTTTCCTGGTTGATGGCGTCCTCGAGCTTGATACCCAGTTCTTCCGGCACCAGCTTCGCCAGGCGGTCCACCTCGCTGTAGGTCAGCCCCATTACCCGACCCACATCGCGCACCGCCGCCCGGGCCGCCATGGTGCCGAAGGTGATGATCTGGGCCACGCTCTCCTCGCCGTACTTCTCGATCACGTACCGAATGATCTCCCCCCGCCGCTCATAGCAG